>JAITHD010000028.1 GCA_031280155.1 Treponema sp.
ATTTTTTGAGTTCCTTCCGCAGGTTTTCCAAACCACCCTATATCAGCATCTGCTATATTAGCCGGATACTCTTGGGCGAGAGCGGCGGCAGCCCATTCTGCTGACGACGGCAGGCGGAAGCCTTTTCTGCTTGTATTGATAAAATTAGAGGGTATTTGGAAGCTGCGGTTAAAAGAATCCCTCAAAGGAGTCCCATTCGGCTCAAGATACACGCACTGGCTTACCGGGGCGAGCTTATCAGTACGGGGTATTTTGTTTTGGTTTTCTAATCCTTTAAAATAGGCTACTAATTCTGTATAAGCATTGCACCATACTACCGCATCCATCCAGCTTATATATGTAACTGGTTGGAGTCCCCCTACTGTTGGTTCACCTCCAGGTTCCGGCGCTGAACTCCCCTCTTTCCCAGTCCTGAATGAACCATACGCATTAGTTCCGAGATCATTACTGAATCGATATTTAGTACCTTCCTTTCGCTCTGCCGCCCATTTACCTACCCCATACCAGAGTTCATAGGGTATTTCATATTTTCCTATCCAGGGACCTCCCTGACTTTTTGATACTATTGCGGTATAATCAGCTTCAGCAGCGTCATCGATATTATCAATAGAATTTGGATCGGCGAATATAATTGGAAGGACATATACAGATTTAGTTTGGTCTGAAGGAGGGTTATCTAATGAAGTTACATCCAACTCAGGAATTTCTACATAAATTTGATGTTCTCCAAGAACATATTTTTCATAGTCTGTTCTCGTAGATAGTCCAATAACCTCTTTAATCTTAATTCTGTCTTCTCCATCTTTATTTTTACTAAAAAGATTTGTCGGAAGATCCCGTAAGTCACTTTTTTCATATTTTGCCTTTATGGTAAGATCTGTTGGCAGTATATCTTTTCCTACAGGATACCGTTTTGCCATGCCGGAAAGGAGGTTTTCACCAACAAACCCATTTATATAAACAGCTTTTAACTCTAAGATTGTTATTGGATAATCGTAATAAGCGGCTCCAAATCTAATCCTCACATATTCTCTGTAATCCCATTGAAATTTTAACCCGTCCTCTTTAGCTGTTGAGTCAAGTTGAGGTTGATCACCAAATACGACCTCTTCTGTAGCGCCGTCGCTATAGGTAATCTTTAACGCTAACCCCTTTAATAGGGGTTCATTATTATTATCAGGGTGAGGTCTTGTTAAATCCTCGTCGCTTAGAATCTCTCCCTCAAAATAACCATTAGGATTTGGAGCGCTTATTTCCATTCGCAAGGCATTCTTTGCAAGCGCAATACTAACCGGCATTCTCAAGGTTTGAGGAGGCGGATCTGTTTCCGGATCTTTACAACTTGAAAAACCCAAGCTCATAATACCGGCAACCACCACAAACACGGTTAGTTTTCCTACTATATTCACTTTATATACCTCCTATGTAAGGTCAACGTTTTCCTTATTATGCTTTCCACGGCAATAAGCCGTGGAAAGCCGGATATTACTGCTCCGGCGCAAAGGATAATTTAATACCGTTGGTCCTTACAACCACCCAATCCCCTTTCAAAGGAATATCTTTTTTATCCACATTAAAATAATAATATGTTGAGAAATAGGGATCCGTAGGATCATAGATACGGACTTCTCCAGTATCGCCATTAACCCAAATCCTAAAAGAAACAGGATACGCAAGATTATCAGGAGTTAAAAGATCCGCATATTGATTCAGATCAACCGAATAAAGCAAATCCATTCTGGTATTGGAATAACTGCGATATACCTGTCCGCTTAAACCCGCAGGAATACCCGAATTATTAAGGGGCTTTTCATCATAGTTTAACCACAACAAATACGAACTGCCTGCTCCCCAGGAAGGACCGTTAAAAGCCGAATCCGCAAAGATGTGTATGCCAAACCCACCCTGACCATCTTCAGCGCCGGCTTCATAGCGAGCGTTGAAATCATACAGCATAGAACCAGACTGAGGCGCCCTAATATTCACCTTAGCAATCCGGGCGTTAGCATCATTTTGGTAGACCCGGTCTCCCTGAATACTCCAGCTGCCAGACGCAAAATAATGTTCTGGTAATTGTTGAGCAACCAAACCAACCGCTGTACCTATGACTAGAACAAAAAAGACGAGTCGTTTCATAAACCTACTCCTTCAATATATATTCCCCATTAAAACAAATTTTCCAAGAAAATGCAAGAGGGAACAAAACAATAAAATCTTTAATTATTGTAACATTATTTTCAAATAAGCGTTACATAAAAATTTTAATCTTTTTTCTATTATCCTTCCAGAATCAGCAGCGTTCGGGGGTCTAGGCGCATCGGCGGCGCTTCAAGCCGGCTGCCGTCCCGATCCTTGGATACTGACAGCGCGATATGATCCGGCTTAGGCTCCAGCACAATGACCGATTCCAGCAGATCAAGCCAGTCCTTGAGGACAAAAGGAATTTTCCCCTCCGTATAAGCCTCGCCTTCGGATACATTGCAGCTGTACCAGATCGAAACCCCCAGCTCCCGGGCAAAGGCTTTCACCGCCCCGAGATACTCCCGGTTCGACTGAGCGAAATCAAAGCCGTCAATGATAATTGTATTCGCCTTAAAGCCTCCGTCCTGAATCATCGCTTTAAGGCTCCGCAAAATCTGCTCCCCGCTCATGCCGGCTTGGTTAAAATGCATCAAAACCCGGTTTTTGATCAGATCGTCTTTCACTTCCGGGAGGTTTTCCAGGTCCTGTTTCTTGATAAATTCATCAAAGATGTTTTCATACCACGCTAACACATAATTATTATGCTGGGTAAAGGACACATGGATAACTTTTTGACCCTGCAATAGTTTATCCAATGCGATTTGCACCAGTACCGACGTTTTGCCTATGCCGTTAGGAGAGGCGATAACCCCAATCTCCCCGGCTTTGAGACCCCCTTTAATAGACTTCTCAAAAACCCGAACCGGACTGCGCTGAATGAGTTCCTCTTTAACCATGATATATCTCCTGTAGGATCAGATATTAGGAGCGGCTCTGCTCTTTTTTCCGCTTTTCCTCATATTCTTTGGTGAGGGCTTCGGAAATACTCAACGGAACCTTTCCATACTTCTCAAATTCCATGGTAAACTCAGCTTTGCCCTGCGTCAAGGAACGAAGCACCGTGGAATAGCCGAACATTTCGCTCAAAGGAACTTCCGCTTCAACCCGGGAAAAGGTCCCGTCCTCAGAGGACGCGGCGATAATGCCCCGGCGCTGATTAATCGACCCAAAGATATTTCCCTGAAATTCCGTGGGGCCTTCCACCGAAACCTTCATAATAGGTTCAAGAATACAGGGCTTCGCTTTCGTGTAGGCTTCCCGGAACGCGCCGATAGCCGCCAGTTGGAAGGCGATGTCCGAAGAGTCTACCGGATGGGACTGACCGTCGTTAATGACGCACCGGATGTTGACAATAGGAAATCCAATGAGGCTTCCTTTTTTTACCGCTTCTTTAAATCCCTTATCGCAGCTCGGCACAAACTCAGTAGGAATCGTTCCGCCCTTGATGCTGTCCACAAATTCATAGTCTCCTTCGGGATACGGCTCCATATAGCCCGCAACCCGTCCGTACTGCCCGGAGCCGCCGGTCTGCTTCTTGTGGGTGTAGTTAAATTCCGCCCGCTGGGTGATGGCTTCCCGATACGCGACTTGGGGCATACCGGTTTCCACTTCACACTTGTATTCCCGGTGCATCCGCTCAATGTACACTTCCAGATGCAGTTCTCCCATGCCTTTGATGATGGTCTGGTTGGATTCAGGATCAACATAGGTTTGGAAGGTGGGATCCTCTTTGGTAAACCGGTTCAGGGCTTTAGCCATCTGATCCCCGGACTTCTTATCTTTTGGGGTAATCGCCAGGGAAATGACCGGTTCAGGAACGAACATAGACGTCATGGCGTAGTTGAGCCCTCCGCCGCAAAAAGTATCCCCTGAAGCGCAGTCAATGCCAAAAAGGGCTACAATGTCTCCGGGCGCGCCTTCATTGATGTCTTCCATGCTGTTAGCGTGCATACGCACCAAGCGCCCGACTTTAAACTTTTTCCGGGCCCTGGTATTGACCAATTCTTCGCCTTTTTTCAAATACCCTTGATAAATCCGCACATACGTGAGCTGACCGTACTGCCCGTCTTCCAGTTTGAAGCCCAGCGCAACGGTAGGGCTTTTCTCATCAGTGGAAAGCTCGGTTTTTTCTTCGTTTTTGTCTAAGTTCAGCGCGTAGTTCGTGACTTCCCTCGGGTTCGGAAGATAGCAGTTCACCCCGTCCAGCAAGGTCTGGATGCCTTTATTCTTGAAAGCCGAACCCACCATCACGGGAACGAACTTTTCTTCCAAAGCGCCTTTTCTAATGGCCTGATGGATGAGTTCCGGCGGGATTGTTTCGCCTCCAAGGTACAGCTCCGCCAATTCATCTGAGAACATAGAGACCGCATCGAGCAGTTCCTCCCGGTGCTTGTCCGCGTCAGCCTTGAAATCAGCGGGAATATCCTCATACCGGATCTCGGTGCCTTGATCGCCGTCAAAATAGACGGCTTTCATAGCGACCAAATCGACGAGGCCTTCAAGTTTGTCCTCAAGACCCAGGGGAATCTGAATCATCACCGCGTTCAGCCCTAGTTTCTCCCGAAGCTGCTGCTTCACCTTGAGGGGATTCGCGCCGGTCCGGTCGCACTTATTGATAAAGGCGATTCGAGGGACGTGGTAGCGTTTAAGCTGCCGATCTACCGTAATGGACTGGGACTGGACCCCTCCTACGGCGCAGAGAACGAGAATCGCCCCGTCAAGAACCCGCAAAGACCGCTCAACCTCAATGGTAAAGTCAACGTGACCGGGGGTGTCAATAAGATTAATGGTATAATCTTTCCACTGTACCTGGGTCGCTGCGGACTGAATCGTAATGCCCCGCTCCCGTTCCAGCTCCATGTGATCCATCGTCGCGCCGACCCCGTCTTTTCCCCGAACTTCGTGGATAGCGTGAATCTTATTGCTGTAGAACAAAATACGCTCTGAAAGGGTGGTTTTCCCTGAATCAATATGCGCGCTGATTCCAATGTTCCGCATCTTGGTAATATCGATGCTCATTATTCCTTCTCCTTAGCTGAATTTGATAGTCCTATTATCCTTATGGGCTGGTTCCCAAGGGACGGTTTTCCCCTGCATATCAATGAGCCGCTCTTCATTTTCTTTGGTAATAATGAAAAGAAAGATAATAGACGCATATTTCGTTACAATATATCAAAGTTTTCCAAAAGATTCAAGTAGCGCTTTTAATCATAAAAGAGTTGTTTGGTACTTAT
>JAITHD010000043.1 GCA_031280155.1 Treponema sp.
CCCTTGGTAAACTCATAGCCTAAGCCGGTGAATAGTTCCCACAGCTTGGCGGAAAACATGGACTCCAAGAGCCTCCCCAAAGAGCCGCTTAAACCGCCGATATTTTTCGATAATTCAGCGATTTTCCGGTCAGTTTCTTTCATTTGTTGAGCCGTTTCCTGTATCTTCCGGTCAGTTTCTTTCGATAGTTCGGCAGCCTCTTTCGATAGTTCGGCAGCCTCTTTCGATAATTCAGCAATCTTCCGGTCGGTCTCTTTCATCTTCCGGTCGGTTTCCTGAAAAGCCGCCCATACACTGCGGAAACTTGGAACCTTGTCTCTTTTACCTGTTTTTAGTCTCATAATCATATCCTAACCTATCAGTGCAACCGCCGTCCATAGCGCCCGGCTTGGTAATCTCTACCCCGCATGAGGGCGGTCTGAGCCGTTCCCGATTACTCAGCCGCTGTAGCAGGTACGGATATACACAAAGGCTTTGTTGACGTTCACATTGTTTTCACGCTACCATTTGGTTATGGCTTGGTTATTATTATGTTTTATATTTTTTTCTTGTACAGTTGCGGCTACCTCAGTAACCGCGCCGGATCAACCAGTTTCAACGGTTCAATCCGCCCCTGAAAACCCAATAACCGCCGATGCCGCGCCGATGCCGGCGGCGCTCATTACCGAATCCGAGGGTCCTCCAATACCGGCAGATACCCAATCAGGGCTTTCCTTAGAGTCGGCGGAGTCCGCCCCTTTGGTCGCCCTGCCTTTGACCCCGCCGGCATCGGCAACAGGTTTGCCCTCAGTCCTTAATTTGCCTGAACCTATCGCGGTTATACCGGATTCGCCGACAGGATCCGCGGATCCGCTGCCGTCAGCCTCCCCGGAAGAAGAAGCCAGAGACTCTTCACCGCCGGCTTTCTCGGTTATGTCTTTTTCCGGTTCTTCCGCAACAGGAATTCCGCTTTCAACGCCTTCGACCCCTTCCTTAACCCCCAAGTCTGAGCCGGAGATTTCTTCCGCAGCAGTTCCGACGAGTCCTTCTTCAGCAAACCTAACGGCGATTGCCGTTCCCGTTGCTCCTGCCTCAGAGCCGGACCATGCTCCAAGTCCGATTGAAACAGCGGCTCCCCTGGGGATACCCTCTGAATTCTCAAGTATGTCCTTTTCAGCCGCCGCCCTTCCCTTTACGCTGCCGTCGATATCAGATCAAGAGGCTTTAGATTTTTATTATCATGGTAATGTGGAGCGGAGTATTCAGGAATTTGAACGCCTCTTTCGGCTTGAACCGGAAAATGTTCCTATCCGATGGGAACTTATCCGAATTTATTATGAAACCGGCGAAGTAAACCGAGGGACTGTTCTGCTTGAACAGCTTTATAAGGAAAAACCCGCAGACCCCGAAGTGGAACGAGAACTATTTTTGACCTTTTGTCTCACGAGAAACACTCAAAAAGCCCTGGCTATGCTGCCTCTTTCACGGGAGACTGGGGAAACCCTGTTCTGTCACGCCTTGCTTCGGCAGGATATGGGAGATACATCACAGTCAATTCAGCTTCTGCGAAGGAGCCTTGAGATAGAAAATTTTCGTCCCCTTGGGTGGTTTATATTGGGAGAATTATTAGCTCTTTCGGCTCCTAAAGAAGCGGAAACCTGTTTTCGGACCGCGCTTCGCCAGGACCCGGAACTCAGAAGCGTCTACTTTCCCCTTGGAACAGTACTGCTTGCCTTAAAACAATACAAAGAAGCCTATACCTATCTAAACCGGGCAAACCAATCTTTTCCCAACAACAATCTGATTCTGCAAAGTCTTAATGAGGCGGCTCGGCATATACCGGAAAGCGAGCGCCCTCCCCGAGCTCCGGCGCGAGTCGCAGAACGCCGAAAAATTACCGCCCCGCCCCCAAGGGTAAAAGCCTTAACGCAAGCCGGCTTGACAATGGTACGGATAGGGCTTGCGGAAAAGCAGTCCTTGATAGCCATAAAAACCGGCGGACCTTATGTATTGCGGGGGCCCAGCAAAGCGATATTGTTCAGCGGCGACGAATCAGAACAGCTCTGGGTTGAAATGCGGAACGGCAAGATTCTTATACAGGATCAACGAGAACGAAATCTGGTTATGGCGGATAAATCAGTATCTCTTGAATATCCGGATCCCTCGCATACCACGATTCTTTCAGGTTTTACCGCTGAGGATCGCGCTTACCGGGGAAGCCTCGAATTCAGGATTAATCAGGGAAGCATCACTATAATTAACAGCCTCAATATCGAAGAATATCTGTACGGCGTTATTCCCGCGGAAATGCCCGCCTCCTGGCATTCAGAGGCTCTTAAAGCCCAAGCCATTGCCGCCCGTTCCTACACGCTGGCATATCTCGGTCAATATAAAGAAAAAGGCTTTGATCTGTATGGTTCGGTGCTTTCCGCAGCTTACCGCGGGGTTACTGGTGAAGCTCCCAGAACTACCGCCGCGGTAGACGGGACCCGGGGAATGTATCTAAAAGCTGGTGGAAAGCCCTTGAGAGCCTATTATTCCGCCAATCATGGAGGGTACAGCGAAGACACGGTTTCGGTTTGGGGCGCTTATACTTATAATCAGGCGGTTCCTGATAAGCTTGTCAGTCCTCGGCTGTCATGGCTTCCGCTGAACGACTTAGCCCGATGGATTCGGGAAAAGCCTAAAACCTATTCTTCAGTGGCAAATCTCCATTCAAGTCAAGCCTATCGATGGGAAAAATGGGTGTCCGCTGAGGAAATCCACAGCCGCAACGCGGGATACGGTAGGATCGGGGAGATTCTACAGATAACAAGCCGGGGACGGGGCGTTTCAGGCAGAATTAACGAAATTGAGATAAAAGGAACCCTCGGGGCTATACGGATCAAGGGAGACCTTATCAGAAGCCGTCTTGGAGGATTGCGAAGCAATCTCTTTACCATCCGTTCAAAGATCGGGGACAACGGAAAGCCTGAATATTTTATCTTTCAAGGCGCGGGCTGGGGGCATGGAGTCGGGCTGGATCAAAGCGGCGCCGCCGGCATGGCTCACGCGGGTTTTACCGCATCCCAGATTCTAGGGCATTACTATCCCCTTGCCGAACTGGCAGGGAGGTAGGATCGTATTTAACGCAACATTTAGCATTAAAATGTCAGCTCCCCCCTGCCTAAAGGTTTTTTCTAGGGCTTGGGGCGGCTGCCCGGCGTGATCCCCAAAGATTTCTGCTTTTTCCCATTGCTGGGATTTCCACGGCGGTTTCACCCTTGTTGCCAAGAGCCCCCGTGTCCACAGACCTTACTTCCCCGATTTCCAACCTATCTTTTGCCGCCGTGCCGCCTTATATCCCCAGCCCTAAAGGGGGTTTCCTATAAGGTTTTACGGCGGTTTTGATAAAAAGTCCACGGATAAAAATCCGTGTAATCCGTGCGGAATCGGACTTGATTCCCGACTGGAGCCGAATTTAGAAATAGCCTGTTTTCTTGAACGTGATTTCGTCTCCGTTGTACGAGCTTAAGGTCGGGAACTTAATTTTTAAGTCGCCGTTTTCAAGCAGGGTATACTTTGTCGGTGTTGTACTCCAGTTGTTCCAGCGCAATTCTTTATTTTGCTGGTCATAGGTATAGGTATCTGTTTTCCACCACTTATCATAGTCAAAGTTGTAGAGGATGCTGTTTCCTTTATCAGCCGCTTCTATGATGATGAGGAGGGTTGGCTGAGTGGAAGAAAGGCTGGTAGAAATCCAAGTATCTTCCAGTCCGGTGCTGGTTGATCCGTCCCGTCTTTTGAGGGTTATATCATCAGTACCGTTAATAACCTTTTTTACGGTTAGGTTGCTGCCTTCGAGCGAATAATCATACGTG
>JAITHD010000260.1 GCA_031280155.1 Treponema sp.
AAAGAAAAATCCGCGGAAATAGAGCATGGAGACGGAGTAAGCCTTGATGCGATGAAGACGGCGGTAACCGAAGAAGGATATGAAGCGGTCTGATGACTAATCGAGGTATTTTTCTCTTATTTATGCCCCTGATTTTGGGGTATACAGCTTGTTCAAAGCCTAATGCTCAGAATTCTATTAAGTTGGCTCAAAACAAAGCGGGGCAGCCGATTCAACAGGGGCAGGCTCAGTATGCAGCGGAGGCGGATACCGAACAGGTGTTGGATGATTTTTTAGGACGTATTCTTGGGGAAGCAGGGATCCCTGAACAACTTTCATGGAATATTCTTCATACCGCCTCTCAGGGACCAGCTTTTATCATGGACCTTTTAGCGGCTTTAGACGGAGATCCCTATCTTAGGGCCCTGGTTGATAAGGGTCATGCGTTGCCGGCAGCCTATGAACCGGATGATTTAGTGGAACTTACCGGCGGGTCTTATCAGGCAAGCCGCCGAGGGCTTATGCTGCGCCGATCTGCGGCGCTTGCCCTGGAAGAGATGTCCGCCGCAGCCAGAGTTGACGGCGTGACTCTTATAGCTTCGTCTACGTACCGTCCCTATACATACCAAATAGAAGTCTATAACCGGAATGTTCGGGAATCCGCCCGTCCGGGACACAGCCAGCATCAGCTTGGTTTGGTGATAGACTTTGGGTCTATTGATAATTCTTTTGCGGAAACCAAAGCGGGACGCTGGATATTAACTAATGCAGGCAGTTTCGGCTGGTCTCTCTCTTTTCCGGATGGATACGAAGAGATTACAGGCTACCGCTGGGAAAGCTGGCACTACCGATATGTCGGCAGAGAACTCGCCTACTTTATTAATACCTATTTTGAAGGAATTCAGCAATACGCATTACAATTTATCTATGCTTGGGAAAAAGCCGGCGGATTATGACATCTATCTCTAGGAGGCATTAACCGCTGTTCCTAAGTTTTTTCAGTTCTAAGAAGATCATGACGCTGGTCAGCAAAAACGAAAAGCCGTCTGCCACAGGCGCGGCGATAATTACCCCCTTTAGTCCCCAGATTTTACCGAATATAAGCATACAGGGAATAAGTACAATAAACTGCCTAAGCAAGGAAAGGGCGATTGACACCTTGGGACGTCCGGTAGCTACAAATACGTTGGCTGATACGATTTGGAAACCATTCATCGGCAGGAGAAGCATGGCAGCCCGCATTGCCCAAGGAGTGAAATTCAGCAGCGCCGGACTGCCGTCAGGCGCAAAAAGCTGTACCAACCCGCGAGGAAAGATTTGGACAATAAGAAATCCTAACAAACAGATTCCGGTAGCTCCGGCGCTTGCTCTGAGATAGGCGCTTAATACGCGTTTGTATTGTTTTGCTCCATAATTATAGCCCAAAATAGGCTGTACGCCCTGATTAATGCCGAAAACAGGCATAAAAATCAGCATTGATATGGACATTACGATATTCATTCCCGATAAGGCTATGTCTCCTCCTTGGGGAACTCCCAAAGCCGCTTCTCCATACCAGTTCATACTGGCGTTATAGAGGTATTGAACCCCTGACATAATAAACTGTAGCAAGAATTGGGCTGAACCAAAAACCATGATCTGTCTGATTATACTGAGAGAAGGCTTAAAGTTTTTTAAACGCAGCCGAACAACCGCTTTTTTATTTAGATTAAAGGACAGCATCCACACCGCCGAAGCAAGCTGGGAAATAATCGTCGCCCAAGCGGCTCCTTCAACCCCCCACTTAAAGATAAAGATAAAAAGCGGATCCAAGAGTATATTGATTCCCGCGCCTATGAACATGCCAATCATACTGATCATGGGAAAACCTTGGGCTCTGGTACAGTGGGAAAATCCGAAACTCAGCATGAAAAAAACTTGTCCATAGAGGATGATCCTGAAATAACTACGGGCATACCCTAAGGACTCGCTCCCTTCAGGAGCGCCTAATCTTGAGACAAGGGGATCAAGAAAGATAAGCCCTCCGGTAATTACCAAGAAACCGAGAGACAATAACAGGAAAAAACAATGATTAAGCGCGTTTTCCGCTTCCTCCCGCTGTCCCTGACCGAGACGCATGGAGATCATATTCGCGGAACCAAAACCGAAAAGCATAGCAAACGACATAGCTACAGTCATTAAAGGTAAGACCAAAGAAAGTCCTCCTAAGGCTACCTCGTTTACTCCTCGACCTACAAAAATCCGGTCTACCACGTTATACAAAGCATTGACCAGCATCCCGACTATTGCGGGAATAGAAAACCGCAAAAGCAGGGTCCCTACCGGCTCTGTACCTAACCGCATTGCCGCATCAGAACGGACGTGTGTTGGTTCATTAGACATTTAATAAGAATACGTTACATTACCGCTATTAATCAAGAGCGGCGGATTAGACGGAGGATTTATTTTGAAGTATAGTCTGGGGAAAATTCCGCATGGCGCCGGATTTTGACGAGCCGCTTGAAGCCTTTAAAAAATATAGGTAAATGACCCGCTGCCTCATGGACACGCACACCGCCAGCAGCAGCGAACTATTGCAAGAACCTGGGTTTTGGGGTAGTATACCGGATGTGAACTAACCCAGGCAGAGAACCGCGAAGGAGGCAGTTACATGGCGGTACATGAAACCAATACGGCCGCAATCGGCTTTGAACAGCAAATCTGGGGGGCGGCGGATATCTTGCGGGGCAATATGGACGCAGCCGACTATAACCACGTCGTGCTGGGGCTTATCTTTCTCAA
>JAITHD010000071.1 GCA_031280155.1 Treponema sp.
GGACAGCGGGTCTTCCCAGTGTTTGCTGAATACTCCTTGTACTGTGCTGACATCATGGCATCCCCGCAGCCCGCCGTCCTCCGGCTTGGCTTCAAGGCGCTCGGTCATCTTAAACACGTTAGCCCGTATAACCCCGGTCATCGTCAAATGCGCGAACACCGCCGATACACCCCGCATATAGTCGTTTACGGTTCGGGGTTTGAGATTTTGAGCCGGCAGATAGTTTTGAAACCCGGCAATCAGGGGCGGCGTTATATCCTCAAAACAGATAATATGCCGTTCCTTGAGGAAGGGGATGAAGGAATTATTCGGTTGTAATAATTCTTAATCCATCATGTCTAAAAGATATAAACTTAATTTTCCGGTTCATCTTTCATAAAATAGAATATTGAAAATAATGTATTGTTATATAAATAATTATAAAGAATAATTTTTTCTAAAAGGGTTTTATGCTTATGATAATTAGACATAGTTTATGGATATTTTATGCTAAATCATGTCTAAAAATTTTATTTTCAAGACGAAAAAACCGATTAACAATGATTTTAATACCCTATTTAGAAGGAGCGTACAAGATGGCTTTAGATTCCGTTGTTTTTCGTAGACTCTATAAATACCGTTTTCTGTATCTCTTGTTTCTGCCGGGGGCTCTCTATTTTGTGCTTTTTTCGTACTATCCTTTTTTCAAGGGAATCGTGATGAGTTTTCAGGCAAATCGGCTCATTGGAAGCCGCCCCTTTGTGGGGCTTGAAAATTACCAAGCCGTTATAACTGACAGCGATTTTATTCAATCTATTATTAATTCTCTGGTTATCGGCTTAACTGATATGGTTTTGTATTTTGTTTTGTCTCTAGGGCTGGCCCTTTTTATTAACGAACTGGTCTCCTCGAGTCTGCGAAAATTAGTCCATACCGTAGTTTATCTTCCTTATCTGTTTTCCTGGTCTGTCATCGGCGGTATCTGGCTTCTGCTTTTTGAGCGCCGGGGACTTATCAATGTGATTCGGGGGTTTTTCGGTCAAGAGATTATCTATTTTATGGCGGAACAACGTTTTGCCCAGCCTTTGATCATCGGTATGGGGGTATGGCGGAGTATCGGCTATTTTGCGCTGCTCTATTCAGTGGCTATTGTTGCTATAGATCCAACAGTGTATGAAGCCGCTCGGATTGACGGCGCCAGCCGGTTTATCCAAATCACGAGGATCATCATTCCTTCTTTACGGGGAACCATGAAAGTAATCTTAGTGCTCCTCAGTATGGGGATTTTGACGCATTTTGACGAAGTTTTTGTCATGCAGAATCCTATCAATAAACGGTCGATCCGCACCCTGCTGCTCTATGTGTTTGAAACCGGAATTCTCAATTTTAAGCTCGGTACAGCTACGGCGGGAGCCGCCCTGGTCATGATCGGCACCTTGGCCATGGCGGGAATCAGCCGGAAACTTACCAAATACGATGAATAACATGAGGTTATGGAGAAGGTTATGACAATAAAGAAAAAGAAGCTGCAATTTCAGGATCAACTGTCTCTGGCAAGCCGTATAGGGATATATTGCAGTATTATCTTTGTGGTGATCAGTATGGGAATTCCTATGCTCAATGTCTTGGCAGTTTCCTTTTCCGAAAGGGCAAAGTCCGAAAGTCCGGGGCTGATTCTGTTTCCCGCTCCTTTTACCCTGGAAGGCTATGATTTTATCTGGAATCATGCGAATCTGTGGAGACCTTTTCTTACAACCCTGTATATTTCCGTAGCAGGTACGTTGGTACATGTGTTTCTTTCAGGTTTAGCCGGTTATGTACTTATCCATAAGGAACTTCCTCTGAGAAACCTGATGACTACATTTGTCATGCTGACCATGACGGTTCCCGGAGAATTAACCTTGATTTCACTGTATGAAATAAATAGACAGTTAGGGCTTATCAATACCTATACCGCGCTGATCATCAACGGCGCGGTAGGAGGTTTCAGTGTTCTTTTGATGCGTAATTATTTTTCCGGTCTTCCGCCGTCTTTGGCTGAGGCTTCCCGAATAGACGGAGCTTCGGATTTTATGATTTTTCTCCGAGTATACGTTCCCCTTTCGGTCCCTGGGATAATGACGATTAGTACCCTTCAGTTTATTGGGCGCTGGAATAGTATTGCCACGGTTATTTCCCTGATTTCGGATATGAACAAGTATACCCTGCCGGTTGTGCTGCGGCTGATCCTTTTTGAAAATTCCGCGGCTTCCGGTACTTCCTATATTTTTGCAAACGCGAAAATGGCGGCCGTGGCTTTGACCGCGCTTCCGCTGATAGGGCTTTACTTCTTTACTCAGCGGTTTTTCACCAGCGGCGTATTGCTGGGAGCCACCAAGGAATAAGCCGGACTTAGGATTTCATAAAATTAAAACCGCTTCGTATGAGGCTGTAATCAATATAATTGTTGAGGAGTTAGTATGTTAAGGAAAATTACCATGATCATGGCGCTTTTGGTAACTGCGGCGGCGCTGGTTTTTGCCAAAGGCGGATCCCAGTCCGGAACCGCCGCCAATACGGTTAGGGTTCTGGCGGCGATTTCAGGAGGCAAAGACGACCCGGAGAATCTGCTTTTTCAAGAAGCCTTGTCAAAAGCTATAGGCTTTACGGTTATTTGGGAGAAGCCTCCAAGTTATGATCAGGTTCTTATGCAGAAATTAGGAGCCGGAGAAGCCTATGATCTGATCTATGTGGGACAAACTGATATGTACAAGTTTGTTAATCAAGGAATCCTTACGGATCTGACCAGCCGATTAACCAACTCACCAGTAATTAAGTCGAATTATCCTGCTGGAGAACTGGCGAAAATCGCGGTTAATGGGAAGTATTACGGAGGATTCAACAAACTGGAAGTATTTACCCTGCCTAATGTGAATAAAGCCATTACCGACAAGGCAGGAGTCGATCTTTCCAAGCTGAATACCTTAGATGATTACTACGCTATGCTTAAAGCGGTTAAAGACTACAAAGAAAATAGTGAAGGCATAAAGCCCTACTATCCTTTCTATATCTATATGCCGGATATCTGGGATTTACAGCCTTGGTTTTCTTCGCTGGGACTGCGGCGGGGAGTGTTTCGGGATCCTTCCGGAAAAAAATACGCTCCCTATACAACGGCTCAGGCTGAACCGGTATGGGAATGGCTTGCCAAGCTCTATCAAGAAGGACTCATTGATCCGACGTCCTTTACCGGAAGAACTACGGATATGCGGAATAAAATGTGGCAATCTCAGGAAATTGCGCTTGATGTAGACTGGGTAGCCTGGACCGGTCTTTACAACAGCAACGCCAAGGTAGCCGGAACCTATCCGAATACGGTTAATGTAGTAGGACTGCCGGGAGTAAAAGGACCTTCAGGGAAATACTTCCTCGAACAAGGAGGGGCTTCTCTCTGGGGTATTCCGGTAAACGCCAAGAATCCTGAGGGAGCATTTAAAATCATTGAATACTTCGCTACCAAAGAAGGAGGGCTGCTCCTTTCCGCAGGCATTGAAGGGCATGATTATACGCTGCAAAACGGCAAAGTCGTTCTGTCTGAAACCGGCATCTCCCACGCAAAGGATCATGGAGCGCCGTTCCCTATTTCAACTCAGTTTGATTTTACTGTTCTAGGGGCTATGAACCCCGGAGTAATGGAATCCTATGCCGTCGGCAAACAGAACGACGCAGCCATAGAACCAATGGGATACAATAATGGAGACCTAGAGGTTCGGCAATTCTTCGATATTGTTTCTAAATGGATGACCGATTGTATGATGGGACGAATTGACCCTGCCTCAGCCATTAAAAGCGCCGCAGATGAATTGCGGAGCAAGAGGATAATCGACTAGATCATGAAAGAACTACGATTCGAGAGATCCTATACCAAGGATGATCAGCGCACATACCGTAAGCTGCCTTTTGACGTACCTCAAGGGATTGATCGAATCGAGCTTGAATATGAGTATCCGCGTTTTGTTGAAGTGTCCTTCCCGGAAGGAAAGGGGCGTAGAGAAGCCAACATTATTGATATAGGCTTGTATGACGATCAGGGAACTCTTTACGGCTGGTCTGGGTCTCAGAGCCAGAAAATTTTTGTTTCCGCCGCTGGGTCCTCTCCGGGATACCGCCGAGGAGGGATACGATCTGGACAGTGGGCGGCGGCTCTTGGGCTGTATAAAATCGAAGCGGCTCTGAATATTTCGGTTACTATCCGGCTGATTCCCAAAGAACGGCGGCTGCTCCGGGGAGACCTTCACATCCATACCGTAAACAGCGACGGCGTATATACAACTGCCCAGCTTATCGAAGCCGCGCTTATTGGAGGGCTTGATTTTATCGCCCTTACGGATCACAACACTTTGATTCAGAACACGGAAATCGGGAATCCTCAAAGACTTTCGGTTATTGCCGGCATGGAATACACCAACTATCGGGGACACGCTAATTTTTATTTTCAATCTCCGGTCCCTGAGTTTAAAGACAATCTCCTTTCCAATTCCTTTGACGAGATGTCCGGGACCTTCCGCCGGGCAAAAGCAGCGGGAGCGTTGATTTCACTTAACCATATCTGCTGCGATCTCTGTCCTTGGGAATTCGGCTATACCGGCTTTGACTTTGATATGCTTGAAGTCTGGAATGGACCGATGAAGGAGAGCGAAATCAAAGCCCTTAGTTTCTGGCATCAGCGGCTTCTCGAAGGGAAAAAAATCTCTATTGTAAGCGGTTCGGACACGCATCGTCCTGAATTGGGAAGAACCGTCGGTTTTCCCTGTACGTTTGTATACGCGGATTCTTCAGGGACGGAAGATATACTCAACGCCTTGGCTGAGGGGCGCTCATTTCTGGCTTTTTCTCCTCAGGGACCGATTATCGAACTTACCATAGACGGCGCTGGACTGGGAGAAACCGCGCTTTTCCGGGCAGGCATGACAGGAACATTCAAGGTCTCGTCAGTGAAGCAGGGAGACCTTATCAAATTGATAAACAGGAAAGAGGCGGTTACTATGACGGTTTCTTTTGACGGCGATTATGAACAAATTTTTCCGGTCGAAGACGCTTTATTCTATCGGCTTGAAGTGCATCGCCGGCTATTGGGGCGTTTATTGCCAGTGGCATTGAGTAATCCGGTTTATATTCAAGAAGCCTGTTAATCGAATCATTAAAGTATTTTCTATCATAACGTCTTATATACTAATGTAAGTTTGAGACCTCTGTTTTTTTAAATGAAAAAATTGGGATCAAGGGTAATCGAATTCAAACATATAGGAGGGTTATGAAAAAATGAAAAAAATGGAAAAAATAGTAATTGTTTTGGTTCTGCTCAGTGTTGGGTCCTGTGAGATGCTGGAGAAATCTAAGGATCCAGGGACGGAATATACTGAAACATTGAGGATTGGGACCTGGAATGTACAAACGCTTTTTGACGGGGAGGAGACTGGAACTGAGTATGCTGAATATCGGAGTTCCGCAGGCTGGACAGATGAAAAGTACCGAGCCAGACTGAATGCCGTCGCTCACGCTGTTAATAAGCTCCCTGAAAAGACTCCAGATATACTAGGTCTCATAGAAATTGAAAATCTCCAGATATTAGAACATCTTGTCCAAGGTCCCTTAGCAAAACAAGGATATAATTGGCTGTTTTTCGGCAATAATCCAGGAGCTTCTTTAGGAATCGGCGTGGCGAGCCGCTTTCCTTTTGAGGAAACTATGGTCCATTCTATTACCTCCAACGGCGAAACTACTCCCCGTCCAATCCTTGAAATTCGGCTTCAAATAAAAGGAAATCTTTTAATTTGTTTGGTATGCCATTGGAAATCAAAAGCTGGCGGCGGCGATACTGAATCCTTACGAAAGGCTTCAGCCCGGGTCATTTTGAGAAGGCTTCGAGAATTAAAACAGGAAGCCCCTGATATACCGGTCATTATCATGGGAGACTTAAATGAAAATCCCGATGAATTCTACCGCAAAGCAGATTCAACGTTAAGCGCGCTTGTGCCGGACGATCCAAGCGCTGTAGAACGTACTGGTTCCTCAGCTCAAATGGATTTTCTCATTCTGAGTCAGAACAAACCTCCTAAACCGGAATATTTTGGGACCGAAGCGCTTGTTCTCTATTCGCCTTGGGAAAAAGAATTAGAAGAAGGTTCATATTATTACAAAGACGAATGGGAAGCAATTGATTATTTTTTGTTATCTGATGCTTTATTTGACCAAACCGGCTGGGACTTTGATTCCTGCAAGGTCATAAAACAGGAGCCTTTTATTACCAATACAAAACTTCCTTATAGGTATGATCCCAAGACCGGTAATGGTCTCAGCGATCATCTTCCCTTGATATTGACGCTCAAACAGACAAAACACGTTAAGTAGCGTATGAGATCGGTCAGGAAGGGGAATGAAAATCCTGGGCGTCACAGCCTATTCCCCGGGCTTCCAGGGCTGCGGCGGTTTCTATTGCCAGTTCTATCATTCCCTGGATTATACGCGGGATAAGCGTGCAGAGCTTAGAAAAGCCGTTTTTTCCGCACCGAGCCTGATACGCTTGGTCCGCATCTTCCCAGATTTCAAAGAACCGGGGAAGAAATCCAAGCATCAGGGAAAGTCCAAGACTCAACCCCCTGAATCCCGCTTTTTGGGGGCCCTTCCAAGCCCATAAAACCGTTTCAGCCCGGGCAAGAGAATCCCGCAATTCAGTCATCGTCGTTACTGAAAAAAGTAAAGCCCCGGCGGAAAACGCAAGGATGATTCCAAGCCCGAAAAGAAGACCCTCTATAAAACCGGAACAGCTATAGACGATAAACCCGGATTCAGGACCCGCAAAACGAACCGATCTGAGCAAAATGACAAACGCCGCGGTGGTTACGAGAGGAGCGCCGCCCCTAAGCAGCTCCCAAGGGCGGATTTTGGCGGAAATACTGCCGAGGATAAGGAGTAAAACTCCGCATAGTTGTCCATAGACCGGAAAAAAACCCCCAATCGAAATCAGAAATAATCCTAAAAGTTTGATTCCCCCAGGCGCCCGGTGGAGAAACGTACTGCCCGGTCTATAGGCATAGGGGGTCATTCGGTAAGCCATGTACAGTCCTCAACAGCGGCGTACTGTTTGCGGGGGTCCCGGACCCCGTAAGACGGATCAAGCCGGTTAAGCACCTCAACCGGCTTCCCCTGGTCTCGGATCAGTCCTTTGTGGAGGATGATCAGCCGATCCGCAAAAGCCAAAACTTTCTCTAGTTCATGGGTAAGGATGATCAGAGTTCTTCCCTGAGTTTTTAATCCCTTGATAATCTCAAGCACTTGTATGACTCCAGACCAATCCAGATTGGCGAAAGGTTCGTCCATAATGACCGTCTTGCAGCCCATCGCAAGGATTCCCGCCACCGCCAGCCGCCGTTTTTCGCCTCCTGAAAGCTGCCGAGGCAGAAAATCCCGTTTCTCCGCCAGTCCGGCGGCGTGTAATGCGGCTTCAACCTGAGATTCTATCTCGTCTTTCGACAAACCTAGATTCTTAGGTCCGAAAGCAATATCTTCAGTTACGGTTTCGCCGACTATTTGAGCGTCTGGGTTTTGAAAAACAAGCCCCACAGAACGCCTGAGCAGACCGGTTGACTTCTGAAGCGGAAACCCTTGAAACAAGACCGTTCCGCTGGTAGGTTCCGCAAGTCCCGTGAGAATCCGCACAAGAAGGGTTTTACCAGAACCGTTTGAGCCGGCAATCAAAAGACATTCTCCTTCAAAGATTGTCAGATTAATATTCACAAGCCCTTGATTTCCCTTGGGAAAGGTCTTGGAAAGATTGGTAATAGAAAAAAGCGGATTAGCCATCGAGGTTATCCGCTACAACCCGGCGCAATCGGGGAGCGATGATTCCCGCGGCGATTCCCTTGATCCCGTCGCCGATAATAAACGGCAAAAAGCCTTTCCCAATCGCTCCAAGCCAGGTATCATCAAGAACGAACTTGAGCCAGATCACGCCGGGTATATAGACCGCCGCCATTCCCGCAAACGCGGCAATCCCTATCCGCCAGACCGGCGTTGTATGGCGGGAGCTGGGACGACCGGCGACGAGGCCCGCGACGATTGCCGCCAAGAGATAGCCGATCAAGAATCCGCCGGTAGGACCTAAAAAACGGGCAAAGCCCCCGGTAGCGCCGGCGAATACCGGGGCTCCTAAAACTCCGGCAAGCAGAAAAAGCCCTACCGCGGCGCCTCCCAGCAAGGGACCTAAGATCAGCCCGGACAAAAGGGCAAACATATTTTGAAGCGCGATAGGGACCGGTGAACCCGGAAAAGGAATCGCGATAAAGTTTCCCCCAGCAGTGAGGGCCCCAAAAAGAGCGATCAGCGTAATGTTGAGTATCGTTTTTCTTGACGCGGTTTGCGAAGAAACCGCACTATTTCTTTCCATATAAGTAATTCCTAAAATACAAAGGAGGCTAATCCGGGAATATACGCGGCAACGCCGGCGTCGGTTTTCACTAATCCCTGTCCTTGGGGATTAATACCGAGGAACGCGCCTTTTCCCAGAATCTTATCTTCAAATTTTTTCGTTGTTTTACGATGTCCCTTCTGGTACGGCGAGGCTTTATCCTGGGGATCAACCACTGCAACAGGTCCTCCTATGCCTTCGGCGTATTGATTCCACAAGGCGCACAGCTCCTGGGGCTTATTCTTCAAGGGCTGGAGCTTCTCTAATTCATCTAAAATCGCAAGAAGCGCTTCCCTGCGGGAAACCGGATGGCCCGCCAATTTTTTGCAGTTTATAGAATCCGCCGCGGTACAGGGGTTGTTGATATTGATCCCCAGACCAAGGGTAATCCATGCAAGCATATCTCCTTCGCCCTGCAGCTCTGAAAGAAGCCCGGCGATTTTTTTACCGTTAATATAAATATCATTAGGCCAGCGAAGCAGAGCCTGTTTTCCACAGACTCGGCTGATTGCCTTAGCCGCCGCGACATGGACGGCTAAGGTTATCCAAGAATATGCCGCTATAGCAGTCTGAGGGCGTTTTATCAGGGTAAAGAAAAGCCCGCCTTTTTCCGACGACCAGGATTTTCCATGTCTGCCTCGACCGGCGGTTTGGGTTTCCGCGGTGATTACCGTATCCCCGGATACTCCCCGGTCAGCCAATTCTTTCGCACGGTTCATGGTGCTGTCAGTGCTGGGCCAATGCCGAAACATCGGCTCTTTTTCTCCGAATTCCCAGGGATAAAGAAAATCCCCGGCTTCCGGGTCTGGAAGCCGGTAGCCCTTGTCGTTATCTTCAATAGGATATCCGAGAGACTCCAGAATCTTAACCGCTTTCCATACGGCAACTCTGGAAATTCCAAGAGCTTCCCCCATTTTGGTTCCGCTGACAAAGGCTCCCGGAGTTTTCCTAAGCCGTTCTAAAATATACGCTTTGGTAGACAGATTGTTGTTAATCATATATGATAAAAGGATAACAAGAAAAATCTATATCTGTCAAGAGAAATATT
>JAITHD010000079.1 GCA_031280155.1 Treponema sp.
ATGGGAACCCTTGAACGTATTAATCTCGATCGAAATAGCCGAACTGCTGCTGAAAAAGTTTTACGAAAGGAAAGCAGAGATACTGGAAACGCTTGCTTCCGAAACGGGGCGGAAGCTGGACGGCGTTCTAAACCGGCTTGAACAGAAAGGGAGCCGTGAGTAAAACACAAAAATTCATTTCGGGATGTATGGATAAATATATGAATATATCGGTATTTTGTTATGAGAACAAAGAACGCTGGATACCTTTTGGAGACGGCAGGTATTCTGTCAGCGATTTAGGAAGAATACGAAACAACCTAACCGGCGTTATTCGGCGGCAGTTTTACGATAAAGACGGGTATCCCAAGATTAAACTGTATGCCGGCGCTGGAAAGCGGATTGCTAACCGTATTAATGTACTTGTCGCCACTTATCATATCCGACAGCCTCTTGCGGGCGAGGAGGCAGACCACATTGACGGCAGGCGTGATAACAACGCCGCGCACAATCTGCGGTGGGTTACACACCGGCAGAATATCCGGGCTGGGGTTATTCGCAGAGAAAAAGAAACCGGACAATTATTTTTACTGGAATGAAAAACAACCATAGCAACAGAGAGGGTTCCCGTGCGGCTATGCGCGGAAAAACCCTAAGAAAACAAGGAATAAGTCATTGTTCAACGCCAATATTTGCCAACTGCGGAGTATAGGAACTTCCTTGACCATAATTTGGGGCGGCCCTTCCTCGGGGGCTTTTCTCCCTGATCTTATCAATATCTTCCTTCTTATAGAAGGTCATACAGCCGAGGTAAGCAAACGGCGGGATATTGCGCCGTCTCAGGCGCATCGACGCGGTGCCTGATGCGATTTTAAGCTCCGCCGCTATTTCAGCGACAGACATTACTTCTACGCCATTTATATTCATAATTCTAAGATAAACCGTTTTAAGTAAAATGTCAAAGTGTTTTAACTAATTATATAGAAAAAAGTTAAACGAAAATTCTTTAAATTTTCATTCTTTTTTTGTTGACCTATAGGTGAACCTCTAGTATATTTTAATTAGTTGAAACGTGATTTATTTCAACAATTTAATAGAGGAGATACATATATGGAAAAAAAGACCCCCCGGTAATCGCCCTGATGACGGCGGGGCGGCTCCCCGCTGAAACCTTCCGTAGGGAGGTCGGCGAAAGCCTTCGGCGCCTAGCGCCGGAATCACGATACATGGAGTTATACATGAAAAAAATTCAAGCCTTGGTTAAGACCCAGGGTCCCTGCCAGAAACGTAAACCAGAGGATTTTGTCCGGAAATTGGGGCTGAAAAACGAGGGTCCCCGGCTTATTGCCATCACGTATTTCCCGGAAAACGACAGGCTCTTCATCCATAAGGGCATGGAGTCACTAACGCTGGAACCCAATCACGGGCGGTTTCTCCTTGAAGTCCTCAAAGAATTGTACGATACGGAGGTCTAAACATGAAAGAAACAGCTATCACCTGCGATGAATGCGGCGAGGTCATCGGTACGTCCCAAACATGGGGGTATGACAACGGCAAAGATGACGGGTCAGACGAGTTCTGCGACGGCGCGGGGGTCTGCAAAGAGTGCGGCCGGGAACTGTGCGCCGATTGCGGCGGCTTTGATTACGACGGACTATGCCTTGAGTGCCGGGACGCGGCGGAACAAGAAGAGGAGGCTGTGTAATGAACAATAAGTGCGGCGAACTATTCGACCGCTGTACCGCTGTACCCGCGGCGGATATGGATCACGAGGAATGGTCCTCTAGGAGAAGGCAACGCATCGGCGGAAGCGACGCCGGGGGCGTTCTAGGTCTCAGTTCCTATGCCAGCCCGCTCACGGTTTACCTTGAAAAGAAGGGGCTGGCTCCTCCCAAAACCGGAAGCCCCGCAACCCGCCGGGGAAACCTTCTTGAACCGGCGATCAGGCAGTTCGCCCGGGACGCCTTTCCGGACCTGATAATTGAGCCCTTTCCCTATATGCTCACCTCCAAAGCCTATCCCTTTATGGGCGCGAACATCGACGGCGTTATTTTTACCGAAAAACACGTCTCCATCGGAAAACAGGAGATAACCGGTCTTGGGGGACACGAGATCAAGTCTTCTAAATCCGGTTACGGATTCGGGGAGGATGAAATACCGGATGCCTACTACGCCCAGGTTCAGCACTATCTGGGGGTCACCGGACTTCCTTGGATTGTGCTTTCCGTGTACATCCTTGACAAGGAAGATGTACGGCACTATCCGATCTATCGGAACGAGGAGGGATTTATCGCCGACATGATTCGGCGGGAACAGGATTTCTGGGAAAACTTCGTAGTTCCCGGGGTTATGCCCGCCCCTCTAGGTCTTGACGCTGAGGAAGCTATGATAACCGGACTGTTTAACGGCGATAGTTCAGCCCTCAATCTGGGTATCGACGCATCGGGAATGTGCGCTGAATATCTCGAACTTAACAAGTCCATAAAGGATATGGAAGAGCGCAAACAAGCAATCGCCGTTGAAATTAAATCCCTCCTCCTTAGAAATATCCCGCCGGAAAAGCCCTGCTTGAACCCGAAAGCAAATAAAATCTCCGCCCGGGCCGGTTCATTCTCAATTTCTTGGTCCCGGTATGACACCAAACGGGTGGATACCGACGCGCTGAAGCGGGACGGGCTGTTTGAGGGGTATTCCAAAACCGTGGAGTCTGGACAGTTCAGAATCACGGAGAAAAAAGAAGCGTAACATAAGCGGGCTGTCCCGCGGGGGCAGTCCTTAAAAGGAGACAGTAATGCTGTTAAGACGGCTTGAAATCAAAAATGTCCGCCGAATCAGGCAGGGGGTTATCGACTTTCACGGGCCCGGGCTTCAAATCATAAAGGGCGAAAATCAGGCGGGCAAGACCACGATAGCCCAGAGCATCGCCCTGACTCTGGAAGGACCTAAAGCCGCTATTCCGGGCATGATTACTCGGGGGGAAGAGCAGGCGGAAATTATCGCCTACCTTGAGGGTGAACAGGAATTGAAAATCAGAACGGTTATCAACGGTTCGGTAAAACAGACGGTATCCCAGAAAGGCGAATCCGGCAGGTACGCCTCTGTTTCAGGCGGGGTTCGGTGGTTTCTCGATTCAATACGGAGCGGTCTTGAAAGCCCCTGGGCTATGCGCGGCATGAGGGACCTGGAGATCATCGAACTGCTCAAAGCAAAAACCGGGGTATCTCAAAAAATTGCCGGTCTTGACGAAGCGGTAAAAGCCAAAGAAACCGAACGGACCGAAACGGGACGGGATAAAAAGAAAATCGGAGAACTGACGAGGCTTCCCGAAACAAAGCATCCCGATCCTATCGACCAGATAAAAAAGGAACGGGAACAAGCGGCGGGGTTTATGAAGTTCCGACGCGGACTGTTTGAGAGGGCTGGAAACATAATCCGCGAGAAGAGCGCGGTTATCGACGACCTTGAAACACTTAAACTGTTCGGCAAGGAAGTGGAGGAACTCGCCGCCGAGGTTGAAACAAAACTTGCGGAAACACGGAACTACTCCCAGTCCGACATCGACGCTCTCGATAAGGAAATAGCCGATTGGTATGAATCCGAAGAGAAAGCCAAAGCCTATGACGCCTATCTGCTCAAAAAACAAGAACTCGACAGGCTGACCGCGCGCTATGACACGCTCACCGAAGAGATAGAAACCCTCCGGGAACAGCGGAAAAAGACTCTCGCCGGCATGAGCCTTGGGGTCAAAGGGCTTGAAATCGGGGAAGACAATCTGCTGTACCACAACGGGGTTGTCCGGGGAATCACCGAAACTAACCGGACAGGCAACTGGTCAACCGCCGAAAGCGTCAAGGTGTTCTTCTCCATCGGCGCCCGGTTCAGCGGAGACCTGAAAGTCCTGATAGTGGACAACGCCGAATCTCTGGACGAAAAGACTGCCAAGGCAATATCGGACTGGGCGGAAACCGCCCGGTTTTTAGTAATTCTTCTCAAAGTCGCCGCCCTGCCGGAAGACCTTGAAGAAGGCATCATCTATCTCAAAGAAGGAGAGGTTTTAACGAAATGAAAATCGACGGATCAGACAGAAAAACTGCCGCCTCCGCTCCCGGCGGAAAAGCGGAGGATAAAACCCGGACGCTGAAACAGCAGATCTCGGGGATGGCGGCGGAATTCGAGCGGGCCCTGCCCGGCAAGATCGGAACCGAAAGGATGACGCGGATCGTGATGACCGCGATTCTCAAGAATCCCAGCCTTGCCCTCTGCGAACCGAACAGTTTTTTCGGCGCGGTGCTGCAATCTTTACAGCTTGGGCTTGAGGTCAACACGCCTCTGGGTCAGGCGTATCTGATACCCCGCAGAAAAAACGACCCCAAGGGGGGCGGCGTCCGCTGGGAGTGCAATTTTCAGATGGGCTATCAGGGTTTGCTGGACCTCTGTTACCGGTATGGAAAGTACCGCCGGATTACCGCCGACGTGGTCTATCAAGGCGACTCTTTCGAGTATCAGTACGGCTCCAGCCAGTTTATCCGGCATATCCCGAAAGGGAGCGGCAGAAATCCTACCCATGTCTGGGGGCTTTATGAATTGGAAAACGGGGGCGTCAACTTTTCCGTGTGGACTTGGGAAACCTGTATGCGCTTCGCGGAACAATTCTCGGATTCCTTTGACAAGGATAATCCTTGGAAATCCCCGTGGACGGCAAACGAATTTTCCTCGGAAGAGATGGCGAAAAAAAGCGTGCTGAAAAATCTGTTGAAATACGCGCCGAAAAGCGTAGAGATGAGCCTCGCGTTCAGCGCCGACGGACACGCGATTGCCGCGGACAAGGATGATATTGTGGCGGGTCAGTATTTCAGCGTGAAACAGATTGAATCGCCGAATCAGGACGATCTGAACGGCATGAGCCGGAGCGTCCCGCCCGGGAAAGAACCCGCGCCGCCGGACAAAGAAGGAACCCGGCGGGAAGCGGCGCAGCCCGAACCCGAAGCGCCGCCGGATAAACCAGCGCCGGAAGCCCAATCCCTCCGGGACGAGGCGGAGGAGTTTGAACGGCGGCATCAGCTTGATCAGGAAGGAATACCGGGTCCCGATTTTGATTAGCATTACTGCTCCCCTTTCGGCGGAGCATAGGAGGGCGCGAATGGGCAACTTAAAACCCTGTCCGTTTTGCGGCGGCTTTGACAACAGGTAATTCCAATATACGGAGGTATATATGAAAGAGATAGGGGTAGCGGACATTGTATCCGTTTCTGACCGGAAACACGGCGGCGAAGGCAATATAAGCGCCCTCGCCGAAAGCATCGGGAAATACGGGCTTATCCAGCCCGTAGTGGTCAAATATACCGGGGATACCCGCTATAGACTTGTCGCGGGGCGGCGCAGGCTCGCGGCGGTACAGCATCTGGGCTGGGATACCATACCGGCAATCGTTCTGGGCAAAGACGTAGACGACGACACAGCCGGCGCAATCGCTCTGGCGGAAAACGTCAACCGGTTTGATATGCACCCCCTGGACGAGGCGGCGCATTTCAAAAAACTCCATAGATCGGGGATGACGGTAGAAGAAATCGCCCGGTACTATGACCGGAGCGTCCCGGGCATCTATCACCGCATCCGGCTGGACAACCTGATGGATGAACTCAAAGGGCTGTTCCTTGACAACAAAATGAATTTAACCACCGCGTCGGTGTTGTCCGGGCTTGATCCTGAACATCAGGAACAGTTTTACCAGCGGTTCGGAAAAAACAGCGTCATCAATCAGTACAAGGTTAATGACTTTTTCTGGAATTCCCAAAAGAACCGGCTGGGATTTGACTTAGACGAGGGATGCCGAACCTGTACATCCCGCACATATCATAAGGGCAACGAACTGTTCTTTGAGTATAACAGCTTTGATGATGTGTGCTTCGACAGTGATTGTTTCCGCGCAAAGTGGGCGGCAAAGATAGTCGAGGCGGTAAAACAAGCCCGGGACGAATACGATGGAGACCAGGAGGTCAAGCCGGTGCTGGCGCTGGATACGTCATTATCCAAATACTTCGACAAGCAAGACCGCGTCACTATCGGCGGCGCTGACTTTTCCTTCCTCGACAGCGGAGAGTTCTGCGAAGCGCGCCTAAACGGTAAAGAAACGGAGGGTTATCCATCTGGATTTTATGCGTGGCATGTGGCTAGGTTTTGTCAGTATGAAATTTCCGTCCGCCTTGAATACTTCATCAAGAACAAAGACGAGGAAGAAGTTCAAGACGAACGAAGGAAATTTGGTATAGTTAATGATATTATCGGCGTCCCGGAAAGTCAAGGGGCGGAAACCGAAGCGGCGCTGCATAAAAAGTATGAGCGCGAGTATAAACTGGCGCAAGCTGTTCAGCATGAAGTCTTAAAAAAGACGATTCAGCGTAACGCGGACCCCGCGCCGGATCCGGAACGGGATTCCCGGTTCATCAAAGTATTTCTTGACCGGTATTTCCCCTGCGTTGATTCGGCAAACCGCAAAGATATATACCTGTCCTACACCGGAGAGGAATGGACTGGAAGCTATGAGACCCTTTCAACGCTTCCTGCGGCGCGATTGTGCGTCCTCTGGACGGCGTTGTCCATACATGATTACGATGTCCCGGACTTATCCGATTTTAACCGGCTGGAAGAGTATTTTGAAGAAAACCTCTTCACCAAGTTTACCGGATTGAGTCTTGACGGCTTCAAGTCCCTGTATCGGGAAACCCTCGATGAGCTTGTCCGGAAAGCCCGTAACGCAGACGGTTCCGATGACGAGGACTTTGAGGATCACGAAGAGTAACTCCCCGGCGGCTCTTTTCAGGGAGCCGCCGTATTTCAAAAGGAGCCGGAGATATGGAAGAGTGTTTTACTTTTTTTAGGTCTTTTCATGAGGTGCTTGAGTGTCTGTCCAATAAATCGTATAGAGCCGTCATGTCGGCGCTATCCAAGTACGCCCTCGATGGTGAACCACCTGAACTGAAAGGCGCGGAAAAAGCAATCTTTCTCGCGATAAAACCTCAGCTTGACGCCAGCAAACGGCGGAGGGACGAGTGGAATGAACATGAGGATGACAGAAGCGAACACGCGAGGAAAGCCGCTCGCGCACGATGGGAAAAAGGGAAAGCCGACAACGCGGAACCCCCTATGCCCGCGGATACTCAATCTGTGCCGGATACTGCTGAAACTATGCCCGATGATGCCCAGCGATGCTATAAAGAAAAAGAAGAAGAGGAATTTAAAGACAAAGATAAAGATAAATAAAAAGAAAAAAAAGAAGAGGAGCCGGAAATTTCTTTTTCTCGCGGTTTTAAGCCCGCTGAAAAAGATTTAACCTCCAGAATAGCAGGACGGGAAAACGTGTGGAACCAGCAAGGCAATTTAACGCCCTGCAGAACGGCGGTTTTTTCCCCAGTACAGATACAGGATATGTCCCCCGCGTTTCAAACGTATTCTGACGATCTGATTGATCAGGCGATACGAAACTACTCCAAAGCGGCGCAAGAAGAATACAACATATCGGATCGTCCGGTCACCTTTGTCAACTTCATCATCCGCTGGGTAGAGCGCTTCACCGACGAGGCGAAACCCTTTGATAAATATCAAAAACGCGGCGGGGAAGACCCG
>JAITHD010000126.1 GCA_031280155.1 Treponema sp.
TCTTCAGAAGCGGTGCATACCTTGGTAGGCTGCTTCGGTCTGGCGCTGGTCGCGCCGCTTACGGTTTTTGCCGGAGGGATGGTACTAGGAACCGGGAAAGAGCCTGCGGAATCTGTATATTTTACCGCTTCAAAATCACGGGATAGGCTGTCTAAACTCACAAACAAATAGGATAGTCTGCCTCGTGGTAGAATGGAAAAAGGAAGACCGTTTTACTGTGGGAGGCGGCGAAGTTCCGCCTGAAGGTGTGCGACTGGTACCGGAACACCTCTCCGGGGAAATTATCGAGTTTGACATGAAACATATACAACTTTGAGGGTCAAGTTTAGCTAAAGGCAGGGGGAGTCCACTTTTTGAGCGGCCGACGGGAGTCGAACCCGCGTCACAAGCTTGGGAAGCTTGGATAATACCGTTATATGACAGCCGCTTACAAATCTAGTTATCTTTTAATATATACAATTTTCGTTGATATGTCTATAGGGAAATAAAAAAAATTAGTATTTTATTGAAAAATTACGGTACTGACCAGTAGGCGTTTGGGGCGAAGTCTGAACTGAATCTACCCGTGCGCCCGGAGGCCCCCGGTGAAGCCATGTGAGAAATTGCACCTGACCTTCCTGAGAACCTTCAGCCCACACTTCCACTGAACCGTCTCTGACATTCCTCACCCACCCGGAAAGCCCCATACGGGAAGCCTCGCTAAGACAAGTATAGCGAAACCCTACTCCCTGAACCCGCCCCCGGACAATCGCTGAAAAGGCGGAAACTCCCGCTTCTGATTTATCCTTCAGCGTGCTCATAGTCCTCCCATAATGATTGAATTACTTCGGCGGAAAACCCTTCATATTGTAACGTTGATTTTTTGATATTAGATATAGAAAAATGATTCTTTTTCATATACCGCTTCAATACATTCAATTCCCTCTCAAAAGTCAGAACTGTTTTGAGGGCTTCACCAGCAACAGACCGATCTATTCCCCGGCTGCACAGGGCTGTAATAAGCCGCCGCGGACTTTCTTCTTTCCGGGACAGCCGAGACCATAGCCATAACCGGGCGTATCGGCTGTCGCTTAGGATTTCCAAGCTTTTTAACCGGGAAACCACCGCCTGTACTGCCTCGGAGCAATGACCCCGGCGTTTAAGTTTCGCGGTCAGCCCGAAACCGGTCTGTTCCGCCCGGGCGGTTAAACGCAGCGCCGATTGTTCAGCCTCAAAACAAGCCCCCGCAAAACGAAAGGCCTCTTCCTCCTCGTCAGATAACACTCTGTTACGAGTAATAACCGCCATATCTTGATAAATCGAGGATAAATAAGAAGTTTTAATAACAAATACAGAACCGTCGGAAAGTCCGATTTTGTATGCCAAAACCCCTGCTTCCGAATCAGCCTGGGGCTGTATAGCTATTACTGCCGTCATAAGACGGGTTTAACGCTTGGAGAACTGGAAGCGTCTGCGCGCGCCGGCTTGCCCGTATTTCTTGCGTTCCACCATACGAGGGTCCCGGGTAAGATACCCGTTGCTCCGCAGGCTGGCGTAATGGGCTTGTTCAATCTGACAAAGGGCCCGGGCAAGCCCATGACGGCATGCGCCGGCTTGCCCATGAGACCCGCCGCCCTGGACATTGATCAAAATGTCGAATTTGTTTTCACTGGCAGTAACCGCCAAGGGCTGACGCACCATCATGACGTGTTCTCCTTGGGGGAAATACTGAGTCACCTCTTTGCCGTTGACCGTAATTTTCCCTTCGCCTTCCCGAATATATACCCGGGCGACGGCGGTTTTTCTTCTGCCGGTTCCAATACCAAGATTTTTAAGCACCTTCTTACCTCTCAATTACTAGGATAACTCAATAATATGGGGACTCTGAGCCGCATGGGGATGCGTTGAACCCGCATAAACCTTTACATTCTTCAGCAGTTTTCTGCCCAGAGGACCTTTGGGCAGCATACCCTTAATCGCCAGCTCCAGGGGAGATGCGGGGCGCCGGGCAATAAGTTTTTCAAAGGTTTGAGATTTCAATCCCCCGACATATCCTGAATGGCGGTAATAAAGCTTTTGCTGGGTCTTATGACCAGTAACTACAATTTTATCCGCATTCACTACTACCACAAAATCCCCGACTTCCTGATGAGGGGCAAAGGACGGCTTCTCTTTTCCTCTCACAATAGAAGCCGCTTTAGCCGCGACTCGACCGAGCACTTTTCCCTCGGCGTCAATCACAAACCACTTCCGCTCCGCTTCAGCGGGTTTTATAAATACTGTCTTCATACAAGGACCCTCTCAAAATATTTAAAATCTATAATGCCATTAAAAGAACAAATATGTCAAGAGGTAAATTACAAGGAACCCGGTAACGCTCGGTTGCTTTAAGCTGTGGAGCAAATACCCTTGACAAAAACCCTTTTATAGGTCTACTCTAAAAAAAATTAATGAGGTTTAATTGGCGAAAACAATTATGGTTCAGGGTACTGCATCGAATGTGGGTAAAACCCTCATTGTTGCGGGATTGTGCCGGATTTTTAAACAAGACGGGTATCGAGCCGCTCCTTTTAAGTCCCAAAACATGGCGCTTAATTCGTATATCACAAAAGACGGGCTGGAAATAGGCAGGGCTCAGGCAGTACAAGCTGAAGCCGCCGGGATTGAACCAACTATTGATATGAATCCAATCCTTCTGAAACCCTCTGGTACCGCTCAAGCCCAGATTATTGTGCAAGGGGAAGTATTCAATGATTTAAACCCGGAAGGGTATTATGCTTACAAGCATACCCTTGCGCCTAAAATCAAAGAATCTTTTGAGCGGCTCAGTCAAGATTTTGATATAATTGTGCTGGAAGGTGCGGGAAGTCCTGCGGAAATAAACCTCAAAGAAAACGATATTGTTAATATGTACATGGCGCGGCAGGCTAAAGCGCCGGTTTTATTAGCCGGCGATATTGATCGGGGCGGAGTGTTTGCGTCTATTGCGGGGACCCTGCTGCTTTTTACTGAAGAAGAACGGCGATTTGTTAAGGGCATTCTGATCAATAAGTTCCGAGGAAGTCAGACGCTGTTAGAGCCGGGATTACGCCAGCTTGAAGAATTGATTCGCAAGCCGGTCTTAGGGGTGATTCCCTATATAGAGATTGATATTGACGACGAAGACAGCCTTACCGAACGGTTCAACAGGGTTAGCGCTTCTTCTGGATTGGCGGATATTGGGGTAATCCATCTGCCTCATATTGCGAATTTTACGGATTTTAATGCGTTAAGCCGAATTCCGGGGATCCGTCTTAGGTATGTATCCCATGCCGATGCACTAGCTCCTGCGGATATGATCATTATTCCGGGAACGAAAAATACTATGGCTGATCTGCGCTGGCTTCGGCAAACCGGTTTGGCAGAAGCGGTCAAAAAACTCGCCATTTGCGGCACACCAATTTTTGGGATTTGCGGGGGATATCAGATCTTAGGAATTGGTTTGGAAGATCCTTTCAATGTAGAATACGGCGGCACGATGGAGGGACTTGCGCTTCTGCCGGTAACTACGGTTTTTACAAAGGAAAAAATAAGAACAAGGGTTCAAGGATATTTTGCGCCCCTGGAAGGAATATTAGCGCCCTTGTCTGGAGCGGCGATAGAGGGTTACGAAGTTCACATGGGAGCAACCCGTCTGATAAACGACAAAGACGCTGTTTCTTTGGCTCAGATTCAGAACATAAGCTCCGGCGAACACAAACTGGACGGGACTTTTGCGGGAAATATCTACGGCACCTATATTCACGGTATTTTCGACGCAGACCCGCTTGCTTTGATTAAAGCCTTGTGTTCCGGGAAAGGCGCGGTTTATAAGATTCCTGATGCCTATGCGGAGGAAGATCTCAATTTTAAGGCGTATAAAGATAAGCAGTATGATATACTAGCGGATTGTTTACGCCGTTATATTAATATGGAACAAGTTTACGCCATTTTGGAGGAGGGTATATAATGGCAGGATTATTACATTTGTATATTGGAGACGGGAAGGGCAAAACCACAGCGGCGGTAGGTTTATCAGTCAGAGCGCGAGGCAGAGATAAAACCGTAGTTTTTGCCCAGTTCTTGAAGAGCGGAATCACTGGAGAATTACGGTCTTTAGAACAATTAGGCGTTAGGGTTATCCGTTCAACTGTATCGTTTGGTTTTACCTATCAAATGGACGAGCAGACCAAAACCGTATGCCGAAATGAACAGCATCATATTATGAACCGGATCGCTGAGTCTCTGAAAGACGAAAGCGTTGATCTGCTGATACTGGATGAGATACTGGACGCAGTGAATTCCGGTATGCTTGAAGAACAGACTTTTCGTTCTTTTGTGGAAAATAGAGACCCCGCGTTAGAAGTAGCACTGACCGGACGCGGTCCGGGCCCGTGGCTTCTGGAAATCGCCGATTACGTCTCGGAAATCAAAAAGATAAAACATCCCTTTGATAAGGGAATACAGGCTAGGACCGGCATCGAAAAATAACCTACAAAACACAGTTTTCATTACGTTATAATTTTGGATATGATCGATAAAGTATGATGAAGTTCTTTAGGTGTAAATAATTTGTATACGGTCAGCAGGCTGTTTACGATATTGGGGCTGCACAATAAAGCAAACCGTAGGTTTGCGTGCAGGAATGAGGCGCGGGAATGGCACAGCCGACCTAGTCGAATGGAAGCCAAGCCGCCTACTGGCGGCGCAGCGTAAACAGTCCTGTTATGCCGTTTGCCCGTACCCCATTATTCATTATCTTCAATCCCAATCCGATCTATAAGCCCATTCAATATTTATTTTCTCCAGTATTTTATTAAATGTCTTTTTATTATTTGATCCGGCATATATTCCATTATACTTA
>JAITHD010000175.1 GCA_031280155.1 Treponema sp.
AACCAGCCTGTTCAAGGCTGGTGTTACAAAACGTTTTCGGTGCGCCTTATATCCCAGCCCAAAGGATGGGGTTTTACGGCAAACCGGAAAAAAACAATTCGTTGGACCCTTAATCTCCAAGCACAAACTTTTTCCACTGGGAGGGAACTATGCCGGTTTTATTTTTAAAAAGCCGGGAAAAATAATACTGATCCTCAAAGCCCAGCCGGTATGCGATTTCTTTAATCGATGCTTCGTCCTGTTCCAGCAGACTTTCAGCTTTGTGAATTTTGATATGTATGTAATACTGATAGGGGGTCATAGCGGTATAAGTTTTAAAAATCTCATTCAGCCGAGAGGCGCTTATTCCAATCCGTTCAGAAATACTGGGAATATCAAGGGCGCCGAAAACGTTTGATTCCATGAGATATTTAGCTTTTTCAACAATTTTTTGATAATAATTAGGCTGATCTCGGCGGCGTTTACGGGTCAGAACCTCCGCGACAAGAGAAAGTACGCCGGTACAGGCTTTGAACTGATACAACGGCCGCTGGGTACGGATCTCGTCGAAGATCTGATTAAACAAAGAGAGAATATAATCCTGCAAACCGACTTTGAAAAAGACTGTGTCCTGGGAGAGAAACCCTTCCTGCAAAAGGTGTAAAAAAAAATCTCCCTTAAAACCTACCCAGAATTCATGCCAGCCTATTTCATATACAGGTTTATAGAAATGTTTCATTCCAGGCAGGATAAGCATAAGCGATCCGGGAGTAACTTTATAGGTTTTTTCTTCAGCCCCAAACGCGCCTTCTCCTTTGGTGATATATATTAATTGGAATTCCGGCAGAATCCGCCCTTCCGCTACCTGTCTGAACAGGGTAGGATGACTGTTTTTGTCAGGAGGATAGGCGCTTTGAGGCTTAACCTCGATGCTGCCCGCAGTAGTACATACCATTCCCAATGTTTCATCTTCTTCACTGAAGGGGAGATAGTGAAAAAAAGATTCCCGATGCATACTTTATAATATGGTGATTTTTCCATTTTCACAAGAGAAATGTCCATTTACCGGGGTAAAAAAAGAGATATACTATAATACTATGACTCATCTTGAAGAATTAACCGCGATTTCGCGGTATTATGGGGCAAATCCAGCGTATGTGATTGCCGGCGGCGGTAATACGTCCTACAAGGACGCTTCAACTTTGTATATAAAAGGGTCTGGAATATCCCTTGCGGAAAGCAGTCCTGCAAGTTTTGTTCAGATGGATCGAGGGATGCTGCAAAAAATATGGACTAAGACATATCCTGCGGAGCCTGCGGAACGGGAAAAAGCGGTGCTTTCAGATTTGATGGCTGCTCGGAGAGCCGGAGAAGAACAGAAACGTCCGAGCGTGGAAACCCTTCTTCATGATATTCTGCCTTTTACCTGGGTAATTCATACCCACCCGGCGCTGGTCAATGGGCTTACCTGTTCCCGGCAGGGGGAAGCTAGGGCTAAAGTCCTGTTTCCTGCTGAAGCGATCTGGATTCCTACAACCAATCCGGGGTATATCCTTTCCCAAAAAGTAAAACAGGCTATGGATGCATACTGCGCTGAACACCACCGTGCCCCAGGGCTTATCTTTCTGCAAAATCACGGGGTTTTTGTCAGCGCGGATACGATCGAGGGAGTCCATGAGGGATACCGTTATATTATGGAAAAACTTGCCTCGAATATCCAAAGAAGCCCTGATCTGTCCAGCGGCGTTTCACAATGGGGCGTTTCCGCTGAGTTAGGTTCAGCCCTCACAGACCTTGCGGGAGGAGGCTCTATGAAAGCCGTCTTTTTACGGAACCATGAAATTGCTAAACTTGTCGCAAACCGAGGGGCTTTTGCCTCGGTTTCTTCGGCTTTTACGCCGGATCATATCGTGTACGCTGGAAGCGAACCTCTTTTCGTGGAGACTAGTTCAGCTATAATTGGAGATATTATAGCTGATATCCGAAATATATGGAAAACCTTTGTTGACAAAACCCGCAGAATCCCTAAGATTGTTGCGGTTCAGGGCATAGGGGTATTCGGCGTCGGGGCTTCGGAAAAAGCCGCCGCCCTTGGGTTGGAACTTTTTACAGACACGGTAAAAGTAGCGGTTTATGCTGAAAGTTTTGGAGGTTATCAGTTTATGCCGCAGGATCAGATAGATTTTATCAATAACTGGGAAGTAGAACGTTACCGTTCTCAGGTTATACAATAAGGAGCAGGTATGAAACCTTACAAAAACAAAGCGGCAATCGAAGAAGCCTATGGACTGGCTCAAGAGGCGTATAGGAAATTCGGAGTTGATACGGCAGGGGCGATCCGGCAAGCAATGGATATTCCGATTTCTATTCATTGCTGGCAGGGCGATGACGTAACTGGTTTTGAGGGCGTTTCCGGCATATCTGGCGGCGGGATTCTGGCTACCGGCAACTATCCGGGACGCGCCCGCAATGGAGACGAGCTGCGAGGAGACGCGGAATTTGCTTTTTCTCTCATACCAGGCAAGAAACGGTTTAATCTCCACAGTTTTTACGCTGAAACCGGAGGACTTGAGGTAAGCCGAGACGCTTTGGAACCAGAGCATTTTAAAAAGTGGCTCAAGTGGTCTCAAGAAAAAAATATCCCTCTGGATTTTAATCCTTCTTTTTTTTCTCATCCTTTAGCGGATTCAGGGTATACCTTAGCAAGCCCGGATCCTGAAATCCGGCGGTTCTGGATCCGCCACGGTATGGGGTCCCGCTGTATTGCCGCGGCTATGGGGTCTAACCAAAACAGTCCCGCAGTAAACAATATCTGGATTCCTGACGGTTCAAAGGATATTCCTGCGGATCGGCTCTCTCCACGGCAGCGGCTGCTGGAGGGGCTGGATGAAATTTTCAGGGTTTCGCTGGATCCCAATACCATTGCCGATGCGGTAGAAAGCAAACTATTCGGCATTGGAAGCGAAGCCTATGTGGTAGGTTCTCATGACTTTTATCTAGGCTACGCGGCGACTAAAAAAATACGGCTTTGTCTTGATATGGGACATTTTCATCCGACTGAAACCATTGCGGACAAAATATCAGGGACCCTCCTTTTTGTGCCGGGCTTGCTGGTGCATTTCAGCCGAGGGCTTCGCTGGGATTCAGATCATGTGGCGATTTATTCCGATGATCAGCGAGACCTGTGCCGTGAAATCATCCGGCATAAAGCCCTGCCTCGGGTCAACATTGCGCTTGATTTTTTTGACGCATCGATAAACCGCATTGCCGCGTGGACTATCGGGACTAGAAGTCTGCGTAAAAGCCTGCTGGAAGCGCTCTTGGAACCTACCGTACTGCTGCTTGAGGCGGAAAAAGCCGGCAAAAACCATGAACGCCTTGGTCTGATGGAAGAATTCAAAACCTTGCCTTTTGGGGCAGTTTGGGATAAACTATGTCTTGATGCTGAAACTCCGGTCGGACCTGACTGGCTCGATTCGGTGAATGACTATGAGGAAAAGGTATTGCTGAAACGATAGAAAAGCGCGTTTTATGCCAAGCGCATAGTCGGCGGGTGCTTTTCTATCCGCCGCTTAGTTTTTTGTCAGATTATACTGATTTTTCTGAGCTTTTTTATCTATAGTTATGATAAGGATTGTCTGAATTTTCATTGACCCCAAATAAAAGTTATGATATACTTAGATTAGCTAGTTTAGAAAAAACTATTATCTTTTCTTTTTGGATTAAGCCATGCGATATTTTGATACTCATGCCCATATAGGGCTCATAGTTGATGACCCTATTGAACAACTCATAGTCATTCAGG
>JAITHD010000226.1 GCA_031280155.1 Treponema sp.
AGCGTTTTAGCCGAACGGGAGCGTACCCACAAGGATCACTTTACGGATATTCATCCCGCCACAAACTGGCGGAGCCAGATAAGCCACGCCGAGAAGATCGGCCTTGGCTCCGGGACCTACGAACTGATAACCGTATAATTTTATAGTTTTGAAGAGCTTGTCAGAAATATGACAAGCTCTCTTGTTTTTTCCAATTATAAAAGGCTAAACTAATCTTTAATGAAAAAAATAACAAAACACTCGTTTTTTTCTATTATATATGAAGATGATTATATGCTGGCGGTAAATAAAACTTCTGGTATTGCGGTAGGTCCTGACCGTTGGGACGAGGTTAAAGAACGACTGGATAACATCCTCAGCAGACTGTATGGAAAACTTTTTATGGTTCATCGTATTGATCGGGATACTTCTGGACTAGTGGTATTTGCGAAGGACCTGGAAACTCATAAACAACTCTCTAAGGCTTTTGAATGTCGGCTGGTGAAGAAACGATACCTTGCGATAATCCATGGTCGTCCAGTTTGGAAAGAAACGTCCTGCGATCTGCCTTTAGTTCCTGACGGGGATAAACAGCATCGGACTATTATAGATAAATACCGAGGGAAAAAGTCTTTGACCCAATTTCGGCTTTTAGGAGGCGCTGGAAATTACGGGATAGTAGAAGCCCTGCCTGAAACCGGACGAACCCACCAAATCCGGGTACATTTGACGTGTCTAGGGCATCCGGTAGTTTGCGATCCGCTATACGGGGATACTAAACCTGTATTTCTTTCTTCGTTTAAGCGGGGCTGGCGCGGGGATCCGCTTGAGGAACGCCCCCTGCTTGCTCGGTTAGGGCTTCATGCGGCGGCGCTTATCCTGCCGGACTGCCAAGGGAATTCCCTTAGTTTGGAAGCGCCTTTGCCTCGCGACATAGGGGCGCTTATCAAACAAATGGAAAAAACCAGCGGAATTCGATAAAAAGCAAAATCAGTGATTTAAAAAGTATGATCCTTAAGTAGGGTTTGGCAGACATCAAAACAGGACGTCAAAAAGGCGGAAAAGTTAAAAAATTAAGGACTTATACTTTTTAGGGCTTGTATTGAATTTAGATAGTATTGACATACAAATACAAGATACCATAGCATTATACATTCAAGGAGAAAAAATATGAAAAGAATGGTCTTAGCTATAGCAGCGTTAAGCGTACTTTGCGGAGGATGTTCAAAAAAATCAGAGAAGTTGACCCTTAATTTCATGGAAGTAATGACTAGTCCCGCCCGGACCGAAGTATTAAAGGGGATTATTGCTGAATATCAGACGGCTCACCCAGAAATAACCATTAATTTGATTTCTCCGCCTTATGAACAGGCTGACAGCAGGCTGACTATGAGCCTTAACGCGGAAGAATCCCTTGATATTGTAGAAGTCCGGGATTTAACCGCTTCCCAGTATGTGGTTAATAAAAAACTAGAAGACCTAAGTTCTTATATGCAAAAATGGGAGGAATCGAAAACGCTCCTTTCAATTACCCAAAAAGCCGCTTCTGCCGCGGGAAATAAACCCTATCTGATACCCCAATTTTTCTATATTAAAGCGCTTTTTGTGCGTACCGATATTCTTGCTAAATACGGCGTTACGGAAATGCCGAAAACCCTAGATGAACTCTATCGTATTTGTAAGACTCTCACGGTTTCAAGTCAAAACCAGTACGGCTGGACCTTACGCGGCAAAGGAAACCCCTATAAAACATCAGATGTACTGATTTTATCAGACCTGCACAATATTGATACCGAAAATTTTTATAAAATGAAAGACGGTTCTCTAGTATATGATCATCCTGAATTTCTTGAAGGACTTAAAAAATATATAGATTTGTATAAAACCGCGTCTCCTTCTGACGCCATCAACTGGGGCTTTAATGAACAGATAAACGCCTTTGTTTCAGGCATTACCCCGTTTCTCTTGCAAGACCCTGATACGGTTCCGCTTTTGGATGAGCAACTGGGACGGGAGAAATATACCGTTATTCCAGTACCTCCGGGAAAATCCGGTACCGTATATCTTGATTATGGATTTGCCGGATTCGGTATTCCGTCATACTCAAAAAACAAAAGCGCTGCCTGGGATTTTATCGCCTTTATATCTTCAAATAAACAGAACGCCGAGTTCTGCAAAAAATACGGCGCTTTGCCGGTACATACAACCGCTTTTGAGGAAGACCCTTATTTCAACAGCGGCTTATATCAGGCTTGGGCGATAACGATGAACGATCCAGAGCATTTTACCTTTATTAAATACCCTTATAGTTCCGCGAAATTCCCCGGTTGGGGACAGGTACAGGAGCAGTATATGCACTCTGTTTTGTTGGAACAAATCCTGCCGGAACAAGCCGTAGCTGGGTGGTCGGCGTATTGGAAATAGCCTGCTGGAAAACAGTCAAAGGGAGCGAAGATGAGGCGGTCAGGAAAAAATATCGGAGGTATGTATATATGGATGCTGACCCCGGCTTTGGTATTGCTGGGACTGATTATCTATTTTCCGGTCAGCCAGGGAATCATTACCGCTTTTAGGCGGTATACTATGCTTGACTTATCTCAGACCCGTTTTAATGGAATTGATAATTTTGTCGCTATATTCACCAATCCGAACATCAAATTCGCGCAAATTATGCTGAATACCGCTTTATGGGTGGCGGTTTCTCTTGTAGGACAGTTTGTCTTAGGATTTATCCTTGCCCTGCTGCTGCGTAAACCCTTTCGGGGCAGAGGGATTTATACCGGGTT
>JAITHD010000010.1 GCA_031280155.1 Treponema sp.
TACCGATGGGAGCGGAGTTTACGGGGCTGGATTTCAATTCCAAGCGGCTTGAGCGGCGGTTCATTCAAACCATGGAAACCCTGTCCCGAAAGCCGGATAAACCGATCTGGTTTTGCGGCAGAAACCTTTCTATTGGTACAGGATGCCGCGAGCCTTAACTGCAACACCCATAAGAAAACGGGAGGGATAGGATACATCAGCGGCAAGACCCTGGGGTGAATATCCGCACCTGTCTCGCGGTAACCGCGGGCGGACTGGTTCCGGGGGCAGCGGATCAAAGCTCGTATAACCGGGAGGAGGCAAAGGACGAAAGACGTACCCCTGCCGCCATTGGCTGCCGTAATGTTGTGGGTCAAGTTTTATCTTTAGGCAGAGGTAGCTGACTGCGTTTGAAGCAATATAAATAATATCTGATTATGAGAAACCGTATTTTGAAGCAATTTGCTAAAAATTGTCCCTATAGTCTTTCCAACCGCATAATAGGAGTGTCAATCGTTCATAGCGGGCACATTCCGCGCTTGCCTAAGGCTTGGGCGTATTTGGCTAAGGTTTCAGCGTCCCGAAATTCAGCGGCATTGAGGTTGTTCCAAGCCGGATCAAGGCAGTTTCCGGGTCTAAAAATTCGGAAATACCATGGAGCGTCGTCAACCAAAAAGGCAAGGGACTCAATATCTTCAGGGGTAACAAACTTATGAGGAAATACTAAGGTGCGGAATTCATGCGGAATTCCAGCGTCCCGGATAAGCCCGGCACTGGCTGCAAGCATATTTTCAGGGTCTTCACAGGTATGCCCCAAAAAAGCATACCTCCAAGGGGCTACTTTCAAGTCCAAAGCAATATAATCAGGCGCAGTTTCCTCAGCATCTAAGAGCCGTTCCAGCATAGCCGGTTCCATACCATTGGTATCTATTTTTACTGCCAAGCCCAGCTTTTTGATGCGCTGAATCAATTCAGGCAGTTCCTCATACAAAGTAGGCTCTCCGCCGCTGAGAACCGCCCCGCCTAACACGGCGCACCGTTTCTCTAAGTGCTTCAGGGCTTCGTCCAAAAAAATAAAATCAAGATGGTCATTTCCCAGCACCAAGTCCCGGTTATGACACCAAGGGCATCGAAGGGTGCATCCCGGAAAAAATAATACCCCCGCAACCCTGCCGGGATAATCCACTAGACTTGTCTTTCGTAAACTAATCTTCATACCTATTTAAAAACATCGCAACAAAAAGCGCTCTTCGTTTATTCTGGGTTGTCAGCTGCCCCAGGACTAAAGGCTTTTTCTAGGGCTTGAGGCTTGAGTCTCTTTCAAGGCTTACTCCTCAAGATTTATACTTCATAGAGCCGTGCTAAAGGGATAGCCCTTGGTTTTTGCACAATTCCCTCCCAAAGAAGAATTGTACGGTTGTTCCAACGCCCTATTCCCCCGGTCTTATAGTCTCTCCATAGACGTTACTTCCCCCAGGCTGCATGGGTAGGTCTATTTGACTTTTTAAGTATACCCTCAAGCAGGGGGATGGTCAAGGATGTTGGTACAAAACGTTTTCGGTGCGCCTTATATCCCAGCCCTAAAGAGCGGGGTTTTACAGCGAACCAGATAAACACTATCCTTCGTACGCCAATCCTCTGACTTAGGTCAGGGATTGTTCGGTTTGGGTATTATGTAACCCTGAATTAAGGATTGGTTTTAATTGCTCAAGCGTATATCCCTGATTGATAAGTTCCAACAGCTCGCTCCGATCTCTTTTGATGCCAAACCCGGAGCCTGCTTTGACTGCTTTTTCTTTTCCGGGGTCTAAAACCGGTTTACAATCTCTTTCAGTTGTAGGCATCTATATATCCTCCTTGTTTCCTGGGGATACTCCAAAATACATAGTCTTTATAATCAGTCATATTCTCAATATACTAATCCTATTCAGACTTTACAATGCCTTGAACACTATACAAAACCTGTGGAGGGCTTGGACTTGCGCCGAAGGAGACCTTCCGATTATACTGGAATTATGAGCCGATTTTTCCTGCTTGTTGTTATTTTTTTAGGTTCCTTTTCTTATATGTGGGGACAGCCGGGACGGGAACAGGCTGGGACTGCTCCTGAAACCGAGACCTTCCAAGAAACCGAGGCTTCCGAGTCTGAGCCGGAGGAAACGACGGATCCGCCGGAACTCTTCCCATTGGGACCTATTTTGGTGAGTTCCCTGCAAAAAGCGGTTCCTTGGGGTCCTGATTGGGTTTTGACCATGCCTCCTGACGGGTTTAGGGTTTCTTCTGGATTGGCGGTTTCTATTACTTTGAGCATTGACGAAGAGACGTATCAGGTTCGATGGAATGATAACGGGTCTTTGAAGGAATTTCCTTTTGTATTACCAGGAGGTTTTGTCCAAATTCAATGTAGGTTCAAATCTTCCGGCGGGTTACAAGGACTGGTTATAAGCGCCTCAGATCAGGCGTGGCAGGTTGATTTTATTGGAAACCAAGAGGACCCCCTGTCTCTAGCGCGGATTACTACAGGAGACGCGGTTTATTTCGCGGGTATACACTATGATCCGATCAATATCAGTGAGACCTGGTATGATCCGGAGGGAACTGTTCTGGCTAATTTTACTTCCCGTTCTTATTATGCCGGCAAAGCACCGCGCTTTCTTACCCTTACAAGCAGGCAGGCGGAAGAAGAAGAAACTACTGATTGGTACTATTATGACAGTTTCGGCAATATATCGGAAATTCGCAGGGCTGACCGGGTGTTTTCAGCATTGTATACCCAAGAACAGCGCCCACGGTACTGGAAACAAGAGCGGATTACTGGTTCAGATGCGGATATAGCCAAAACTTTTGAAAATTACACTTTACAATGGAATGAACAAGGGTTGCTGGTTCGTATTTCCGAGACTTCCAGCAGTGGCGAACAAGAAGCAGCGGATATCCGGTACGAGTATACCTTAGATGCTCAGGGAAATTGGACGGAACGCCGGGAAATACGGATGACCTCTCAGCTTGGCGTGTTGGCGCCTGTTCCGGGCGGGACAGTACGGCGGGTAATTTCGTATAAAACAGGAGGGTAAGGTGAGCTTATCAGTTGATTGGCGGGATATAACGTATAATGAAACCTTTGAGCAGGAACTTCGGGGCTTGGAGCGGCGGAAAGCATCGGATCCGTCTTGTACCATAGCGGATTTGGAAGGAGTGTTGCAGCATCTCTACCACATGGACGGCGCTGATTGGGTAGGGCGGGGAGAGGTACAGGATATTATCATGGCCGCAACTATTGCCGCGTATGAATCCGTCATTGCCCAGTGGAAGAAGTCTCAGAATAATGTTCAATAAAACAATAAAGTTTGTCTGGTTCGCCGTAAAACCCCTGCCTTGAGGACTGGAGATATAAGGCGCAACAAAAAGTTTTGTAACAACATCCTTGACCAAACAGTCTGCTTTTTTGTATAGTAAAAAGGTTGAATAGACCTACCCGCGCGGCGTGGGAACGTTACGTCTATGGATATGGCGGCTCTGGCTTTTGGAAACAAGGCGGGAAAGAAGCAGAACTCTTGTGGGGTAAGCCGGGCAGCCGGAACAAGCCCCAAGCCCTAGAAAAGCCTTTAGGTATGGGTAGGGGACATCAAAAATAAAATAGAATGGAGGATGTTCATGTCAGAAGAAGACAAAGAGAAAGAAACCAGCCTATGGTACGGTATTCTGAATGCGGCTCTGAAGATTCCGGGGGCCCGGGTGGACAGAAAAGAATTCCTGACCAAGGGATTGAGCGGGTGCAGTAAAGATGAAATCGCTAAGGTTCTTGAAATAGGACCCGGAAAAGCGGGAGTGCCTTTGGAGGCTTTGGACAAAGCCGCGGACGGAGAGATTCGGAATCACACGGGTATCGTAACAGGCACCTCCTTTCTAGCGGGGCTTCCGGGAGGGCTTGCGATGGCTGGAACTATCCCGGCGGATATAGCCCAGTATTATTGGCACGTTATTGTAATAGCCCAAAAACTAGCCTATATCTACGGCTGGCCCGATCTTCAAGGGGAGGACAACGACGATTTTCTGGCGGTACTGACGGTGTTCATCGGTATTATGAGCGGCGCCCAAGAAGCTCAGGGCGTGATAAAGTCTATGTCTGAAAATTTGTCCAAAGAACCAAACAAGGCTCTTTCCAATACAGTGCTGACTCGGGTAGGACTGCCTCAAATAGCCCGGCAAGTCGCCCGGGTGTTGGGAGCCCATCTGGCGAAACAGGGACTTGCCAAAGGGCTGGGAAAGATAATTCCTTTAATCGGCGGCGCTATATCAGGAGCGGTGACTATAGCCACGTATCTGCCTATGGCTAATACCTTAAAAAACGTCTTGAGAGAAGATATCATAAAATAACCCGTTGGTAACGGGAAAATATAGTTTGTTTAAGAAGGAGTATGTATTATGGCGGAAGAACATAAAGAAACAGGAGAGAAAGAAAGCAGCGGTTTATGGTATGCCATTCTGGATACAGCCCTGAAGATTCCGGGCGCAAAGGTGGATAGAGATAATTTTCTGGAAAAACTGTTCGACAAGCAGTATTCCGGAGATCAGCTCGCTAATATCCTTGACGTAGGCACTGGGAAAGCAGGTATATCCTTGGAGGTTTTAGATAAATTAGCGGAAGCGGAAATCCGAAACCATACCGGCATTGTTACCAGCACCTCCTTTCTAGCGGGGCTTCCGGGAGGGCTTGCGATGGCCGGAACTATTCCGGCGGACCTAGCCCAGTATTACTGGCACGTTATCGTAATAGCCCAAAAACTAGCCTATATCTACGGCTGGCCCGATCTACAGGGGGAGGACAACGACGATTATCTTTCGATGCTGACTATTTTAATCGGCATTATGAGCGGCGCGAAAGAAGCCAGCGAGGTATTTAAGCCCTTGTCTGAAACCCTGTCCAAAGAAGCGGCTTCCAAGAAACTTCCCAAGGTTATGCTGGCAAAAGCGGGAGTCCCTCAAATCGTCAAACAAGTTGCGATACGCTTAGGCGCTCATCTTGCCAAACAGGGTATTTCCAAGGGGATTACCAAGATAATACCCCTCCTGGGGGGCGCTATCTCCGGCGCGGTGACCATAGCGACCTATCTGCCTATGGCTAATACCTTAAAAGACGCCTTGCGGGTAGACGTTATCCGCTAGAAAAAATTAGAAAAAATAAAAATCCCCGCCCCAAGGGGCGGGGTATTAAACCCCAAGGGAATAAGGAGGCTCAAAGCAGCCTCCTTGCTTTTTAAGGCAGTTCGATCATTACCTTTACCACATCAGGATATCCGGCTGCGGCGTACTGATAGGCCTCAACCGCATGGTCAAAACTGAAAGTTTTACTGATAAGTCTTTTGATGTCGATCTTTCCGGACTTCACCAGAGCCGCCGCCCGATCAAAGGCGTTGGTATACCTGAATATGGTCTCAATGCTGATTCCCCGTACTTGAAGAAGGGTTACGTCAAGGGGAACTGTGCCGTTCATCATGCCTACGAGTACGGCTTTGCCTCCCCGCTTGGCGCATCTGAAAAAATCAGGATAGACTTTTGGGCTTCCAGAGGCTTCGATGATAAGATCAACTCCCTGGCGGTCAGTTTCTTTCATAACCGCTTCTACCAAATTTAGGTCTCTGGTATTAATGGGAACTATATGAGGATATGAACCGGCGATGCCCAGTTTTTCAGTTTTAATGTCTGAGATGAAAACCTTGGCGCACCCGCAAGCGGCCGCTGAAATTGCCGCCATAATGCCGATAGTTCCCGCCCCAATCACTAACGCCGTATCCCCTGGGGCTATGCGCCCTTTTTTCGCGGCTTCAAGCCCGATAGCCAAAGGCTCCATCATAGCCCCTTCAGCAGGGCTGAGACCTTGGGGGAGTTTGAAGCAAAACCGCGCCGGATGTACAACAGTTTCCCGCAGGCAGCCGTGTATCGGCGGAGTCGCCCAGAATGTCACGTCCGGGTCTAGGTTGTAATTGCCGGTCAGGGTTTCCGGGGAAAAGGCTGAGGGAATCCCCGGCTCCATACAGACCAGATCCCCTAGGTTTAGATTGTCCGCGTTTTTGCCTTTTTCAATAACAATCCCCGCAGCCTCATGTCCCAGAATCATAGGCTCTTTGACCACAAAATCCCCGATAGCCCCTTCTAAATAATAGTGAATATCACTGCCGCAGATACCGCAGGCTTTTATCTGAATTTTCACATCCTCTGGACCCAGGGTCTCGTGAATCGGATAATCCCTAAGCCGTAATTGTTTCGCTGATTCAAGCACCAACGCTTTCATAGTATCCTCCTATCCTCCAAGGAATATATCTTCAGGAGTTCTGTCAACCGACTCCTTCTACAATGAGATATGATGAGCTGTTTCAGTAAGAAACTCAATGGTTTGACGGGCTTGAGAGGGAGTGCAGTTCTCAAGGAGTATGTCTATACCGGGTTTTCTGTGCATAACGATACTGAGGAGCCCGGTATAATTAAGGTCTCCGGTTCCTGAAGGCAGGTCCCCGCGTTTTTTGCCTTGATCTATGCGGAAATCCTTTGCGTGGATTGCCGCGATGTGGTCTCCGAACACATCAAAGGCTTGGGTGAAAAAAGCGTTTTGGCTTTGGTCCAGTCCTTTTTGGGGGATAAGATTGACCGGATCATAGATGACTTTGAGGCTCGGCGATGGGAAACGCTCTAAAATCAGGGACATTCGTTCTATTGAATCAATCGTATGCTGATCCGCTACCGGTTCAATGCCGACAAGGGCCCCGCATTTTTCAGCGGTGTTAAGGAGCCGTTCAAGAGACGAACAGAAAACGTCAAAAGTTTCTGGTTTTTGAGTGTCCGGATGCCAGGAGCAGTCAGGATTGAGAGAGCCTGTTTCAGTTCCCACGATGGAACAGTCAAAATCCCGGGCAAACCGCAGATGTTCCTCAAAACGGCGGAGCATAAGGTTTCGTTCCTCTGGATCAGGATGGACAGGATTGATATAGCAGCCGAGAACCGCAATGGAAATATGCCGATGCTCAAAGACCTGACGGATTTTTTTGGCGTACCCCGGGCTTAGTCCGCCGGGACCCGGGGCAATAGGAAACGCCTTGGATAAGGCGAGCTGAATCGAAGCTGGTTTGAAGGCTGTCAGGGTATCAGCCAGTTGTTCCGGGGGCAGGGGACCGTAATCATGGGCCCTAAGACCTATTCGTATCATAGTACAAAGAATAGGCTTATTTTTATATATTGTAAAGATTAAGATATAGGGTGCTGTATATAACCAGGGTCCACAGATTACACGGATTTTCACGGATTAATACAGAAGCCCTCTTGTCGAACATATTTTGCGCTTTTTTAAAAAAAAACGCAAAAAACCTATTGACTTTGTACTGTTTTCCATGATATATTTAATTTATGTTCTGATTAGGGGAACAAAAGTTCTTCTAAGGTATTCTAAAAAGGCGGTAGAATAACGGATATGTACAGGCAATTTTTAACTGAATTCGGGCTTTGTTCTTTGTTCTTTGTTCTTTGTTCTTTGTTCTTTGTTCTTTGTTCTGCTATTTTTATCTCTAAATTTTTCTTCTATTACTTACAATACATCGCATATAACATTTCGGGAAACATTCCCAATATTCCGGGAATCTTTCTCAATATGCTGGGAATCTCTCCCAGTATTCCGGGAGGCTTCCAAAATATGCTGGGAATCCCTCCCAACATTTCGGGAGGCTTTAAAAACATTCCGGGAACAGCGTATTCCTTATCTTGAATCTCCAGGAGTTTTTGTATGAGCGATTATATCCCTGCTAAGGATACAGACCTTTTGGGGTGGACCCAAAATCTCGCCGGGTTCTGCGAGGATAACGCGGTCCGGCTTAAACTGGACGGACCTCAAACAACCGAGTACCGCGCAAAGGCGGAGGCTTTCGCTCAGGCTATGGCGAAAATCCAGTCCCCCCATCATTCTTCGGTGGATGTGGCGGCGAAAAACACCGCCCGGGACGAGCTGGTTTCGGCAAGCCGGGACCTGGTGCAGGGCGGCTTGTCCCGCAATCCGGCGATGTCCGATGAAGACCGGGCTGCCGCGGGAATCACCATACCGGATCGGGTCAGAACCGCCGCGCCCCAGCCCAAAACCCGCCCGGAAGCCAAAATGACCGCAGCCCTGCGGCAGATTACGGTTAATTTCTCTGACGAAGGAAGCCGCAGCCGGGGAAAACCCGGCAAGGTACACGGCTGTGAAATCAAACACGCCTTTCTGGACGCGCCGCCGGCGGATATCGAGGAGTTGGGACATTCAGTTTTTGTTACCGTAACATCTCATGTGTTTGATTTTGAGGAAAAAGATCGGGGAAAACATCTGTATTTCGCCCTGCGCTGGGAAAACGCCAAAGGCGAAACCGGTCCCTGGAGTCAGCTCTACGATATGTTCGTACCCTGATTCCCTTGTTCCGTAAAAAACCCCTCAAGGGATCAAAACCTTGTCCGCCCAGACAATCAAACGGTGTTTGATTCCGGTTTGACCCAGGAGGGTTTTTAAGTATATCAACTTTTAAGGAGGGTATACAATATGAAACGAACTAAATGGTTTTTGAAGGGAATTCTAGGCGTCGCCCTGGGGTTCATGCTGGTGATCAGCGGCTGTTCCAATGACTCTGACGATGACGGCGGAGACGACAATACGCTAACCGCCCCTGGCGCCGACGATTTACCGGCTCTGCCTGCGGGAACTGCAGCGATTGCAAATGAGACTGATGCAAAGGCGCTCTTAAACGCGATTGAAGAAGCCCAAACGGCATGGGCGGTAAGTAATCCGTTTAAAAGGGAATTTACCCAAACCCCCAAAAGTAAATACAAGGAAGCAAAAAAAAAA
>JAITHD010000019.1 GCA_031280155.1 Treponema sp.
CGGTTTTGGGAAGTGCTGGTACCCAAAAACGAACCCGCTGTAGGGGATTACCGGATAAAGAAAATCATCCGGTATATTGCCAAACAGTACGCCAAAAAGATAACCCTTAAAAGCATGGCTCTTTTGGCAGGGCTTAATACGGTATATTTGGGAGCTTTGTTTAAAAAGGAAACCGGCGGCACCCTGAAGCAGTACGTCATCAAGACCAGAATAAAAAACGCGGAGAATTTTCTCCGCACCGGCGAGTATACCGTAACGGAAGCAGCCGGACTGTGCGGCTACGGGGATATATTTCACTTTTACAAGCAGTTCAAGGCGGTGACAGGCATTGCGCCGTCCCGGTGTATTCCCAAAGGAAAATAAGCGGAATCCCCTCCATTTCCGTTGAATCGAAGGGCTATGAGTTCAGCCTCATGAAGCGGATAAAATAACTCCAGTAAGTGAGGGTTTAAGGACTTGATTTTTTTTTTCATTTCTTCTATGATTTTGACTAAGAAAACTATCGATTACATAAGTATCGATGGAAGAACCATCCGTTTTGGGGGTATGTATGAAGATTGCCATTAATGGCTTTGGCCGTATCGGCCGCCTCGTGTTCCAAGCTCTGGTAGGACAGGGATTGCTCGGAAAAGACAATATTGACGTCGTGGCAGTGGTGGATGTTACTACAGACGCGAAATATTTTGCCTATCAGCTCAAATATGATTCTACTCAGGGACAGATGAAGGCTCAGATCAGCACCAAAAAGAGCGCCGGCGCTGGGGAAGATGATATTTTGGTGGTCAATGGACATGAAATTCAATGCGTGGCTGCTGAAAAAGAACTGAAAAACCTGCCCTGGGCTAAACTTGGGGTAGAATATGTGATCGAATCAACAGGTCTTTTCACTGATGACAAAGCTTTTGGTCATTTAGATGCAGGCGCTAAGAAGGTAATCATTTCCGCTCCTGCCAAGGGCAAAGAGAAGAAAATTCCCACTTTTGTGATGGGAGTCAACAATGACAAATACGATCCCGCCAATGATCATGTGATTTCAAACGCCAGTTGTACGACAAACTGCCTTGCACCCCTTGTGTATGTGCTTCTCAAGGAAGGTTTCGGTATTGAAACCGGACTTATGACCACGATTCATTCCTACACTGCAACCCAGAAAACCGTAGACGGTCCTTCCAAAAAGGATTGGAGAGGCGGACGGGCGGCGGCGATCAATATCATTCCTTCAACTACCGGCGCAGCCAAGGCGGTAGGTGAAGTGCTTCCCGAAACCAAGGGCAAACTCACGGGCATGAGCTTCAGGATTCCCACCCCTACCGGCTCGGTAGTGGACTTGACCTTCCGTTCCGTGAAAGATACGTCTATTGAGGAAATCAACGCCGCTTTTAAGAAAGCCTCTGAAAGCTACCTCAAAGGAATTCTCGAATTCCAGCAGGACGAGATTGTGTCAACCGATATCATTCACAACACCAATACCTCGATCTATGACAGCCTCGCTACACTCCAGAACAATCTTCCCGGAGAGAAGCGTTTCTTCAAAGTCGTATCCTGGTATGATAACGAATGGGGATATTCCAATAAGGTGGTGGATCTCCTGAAATACATCAGCAGCAAAAAATAAGCCGGCAGGCTATTTTAGCTTTGAACAACAAACGTTGTTACGGCTCCGTCCCTGTCGGACCGGAGCCTTTTTTATCCGGTCCGCCGTAAAACTCTTGTCTTTATGCCTGGGGATATAAGGCGCGGCGAAAATATTTTGTAACAGCATCATTGACCACCCTGCCTGCGTGGTGGTATAGTAAAAAAGTTGAACAGACCTACCTACGCGGACTGGAGAAGTAACGTCTATGGATATGGCGGCGCTGGCGCTCGGTAACGGGAGTGAAACCGCTGTAGAAAAACTTTTAGGCGGGGTAGCTGACTACTAACTCAGTTTTTAACCTTAATAAGGTAAGGAGTATGAATGATGATAAAAACCGTAAAAACCGTAGACTTGAAAGGCAAACGGGTTATCATGCGGGTCGATTTTAATGTACCCATGAAAGACGGGGTTGTACAAGACGATACCCGTATTACAGCCGCAATTCCCACCATTCAATATATTCTGGATCAAGGGGTTAAGAGCCTTACCCTGATGAGCCATCTGGGAGATCCTTCTAAAGACGCTAAGTCTGCACAGGAAAAGGCTGAAAAAAGCGGTAAACCTTTTGATAAAGACGCATATATTAAGGGCAAACATCGTATTGCGCCGGTGGCGGCATACCTCGAAAAGAAACTGGGTAAGCCTGTTGTTTTTGCCGGAGAAGACTCAGATTACGGCAAGAAAAGTTTTATTGAGTCTCAGCCTGCTGGGTCGGTTATTATGCTGGAAAATACGCGGTTCCACAAGGAAGAAACCGCCAAGGAAGCAGCGGATCGGGATAAATTGGCGAAAGAGCTTGGGTCCTATGGGGAAGTGTTTGTAAACGACGCCTTTGGGACCGCTCATCGGGATCATGCGTCTACCGCTTCGATTGCCAAATTCGTGCCGGTCTCGGTAGGGGGGTTCCTCATGGAAAAAGAGGTAAATTACCTTGAACCGATTGTTACGAGTCCTCAAAAACCGCTTGTCGCTATCATCGGAGGGGCTAAAGTTTCCTCAAAGATCGCGGTGCTGGAAAGTCTTCTGAAAAACGCTGCTGCTTTGGTCATTGGCGGGGGTATGGCGTATACCTTCCTCAAAGCTCAGGGACACAAAGTAGGTAAATCCTTGGTGGAAGAAGATCAGCTTGACACGGCGAAGCGGATTCTTGATGCCGCAAAGCAAGTCGGCGCGGAAATTGTACTGCCTCTGGATCATGTAGGAGCCGAAGCCTTTGACGCTAACGCAAAAGCTGTGCTGATAGACGGTTTGGATATTCCTGATTCTCTGTTAGGACTGGACGTGGGACCTAAGACCTTGGCGAAATATAAGGAAGTGCTTGCAAAAGCTAAAACTATAGTCTGGAACGGACCGGTAGGGGTGTTTGAGTTCGATACTTTTGCCAAAGGCACCGAGGAAGTGGCGAAACTTGTAGCGGAAGCTACCGGCAAGGGCGTTATTACCGTGGTGGGCGGCGGCGATTCTGTAGCGGCGGTGAATAAATTCGGTCTTGCCCCTAAAATGAGCCATGTATCCACTGGGGGCGGCGCTTCTTTGGAACTGCTGGAAGGCAAAAAACTGCCCGGCATTGAAGTATGCAGACAGTAAACGGCAAAAAAAAGCCGTATCTCATCTAAATTAAGGAGAAAATTATGAGTACGAGACCTTATTACATAGCGGGAAACTGGAAGATGCACAAGACACGCGCTGAAGCAGCGGAACTTGCTAAAACCTTGGCGGTTCAGCTCAAGGACGGGAAACATAAGTATCTTGTAGCCCCGAGTTTTTCAAGTCTTGAAACTGTGGGGGCTATTGTCAAGGGAACCAATATACTCTTAGGCGCCCAGGATGTTGCCGCAGAAGAGCAGGGCCCTCATACCGGAGAGGTTTCAGTATTGCAGCTCAAGGACTTGGGCGTTCACACCGTGATTCTTGGGCATAGCGAGCGGCGGCATGTCTACAAAGAAGACGACGCCTTGATCAACAAAAAGGTAAAACTTGCTTTGAAGCATGGGTTCGAGGTTATTCTCTGCGTAGGCGAAACTATTGAGGAACGGGAAGCCGGTCAAGCCGAAGTGGTGTGCGAAAGCCAGATCATTTGGGGACTGTCCGGCGTATCCCCCGGGGATTTGGCGAAGGTGACCATTGCGTATGAGCCGGTATGGGCTATCGGTACCGGCAAGACCGCAACCCCGGAAGATGCCGACGCTATCCATGGGTATATCCGCAGGGTCATAGGAAGACTCTACGGCAATGACACCGCGCAGAAGATTATCATCCAGTACGGCGGTTCGGTAAAGCCTGAAAACGCTGCTCAACTTATGGCTAAGGAAAATATCGACGGCGCTCTTGTAGGCGGCGCAGCCCTCAAAGCGGATACCTTCGTACCAATCGCCAAGTTCGGGTAACAGCAGACTACAGACGATGGTCAGGGCTGGAACGGTTTTCTCTGTCCATCGTCTACTAACCATTAGCGATTAAACGTTGCAGAGGTCTCATTTTTAGTGTATGATAGGTATATGACAGAAAAGCATTTTACCGTATTGGGTCTGATCAATAGTGAAAATGATCTTAAGGAGCCTGTTTCATTACACCTGCGTTGCATTGGGGGAAGGAAAGGGCTTACTCGAAGAATCAAAGTACCTGATCTCAATCGTCCCGGATTAGCGTTATCAGGATTTTATGATTCCTTTGCGTATGATCGGGTCCAGTTATTCGGTAAAGGTGAGGTGGCGTATCTGCGGAAACTTGAACTCGAGGGAAAAACCCAAACCATTAAGCACATGTTTACCTATCCTATCCCATGCTGTACTTTTTCTCATAGCCTCAGTCCGGATCGTAATTTTCTTGAAGAAGCTGAACGGAATCAGTGTCCTATTCTGCAAACCGATCTGACCAGCACCGAATTTCACGCTCGGCTCATGCAGGTTCTTACCAATGTTTTTGCGCCTTCTCAAACCTTACACGGGGTTTTGGTGGAAGTTTACGGTCTGGGGATCCTCCTTATGGGGGAATCAGGAGTAGGAAAAAGCGAGATTGCGTTAGAACTGGTAAAACATGGACACCGGCTGGTAGCGGATGATACTATATCTATCCGGTGTATTCACGGCAATAACCTTATAGGTTCTGGGTCTACGACTATGGTTGGACATCACATGGAGATTCGGGGACTAGGAATCATTAATATTACCCGTCTTTTTGGGGTCCGGGCTATCAGAGAGCGGAAAGAAATTCAGCTCGTGGTCAACCTGGAAGAATGGAATTCACAAAAAAATTACGACCGTTTAGGCACGAATGAGAGCTACACAGAATTGCTGGGAGTACGGGTTCCGAAATTGGAAATTCCAGTTAAACCGGGGCGCAACATTCCTATTATTATAGAATCCGCTGCTATGAATGAGCGGCTCAAAAAGATGGGATATCATTCTGCCCGGGAATTTAATCAAAATATTTTGAGATGGACCGAAAGCGATAGTTCCAGGGCAGTTTATTTCGATACAGAAGACATTATTTAAGCAGGATATTATTATGGCGGAACGAATACTAACCGTATCCAACCGGGCTGGAGTTCATGCTCGTCCGGCGGCTTTGATAGTTCAAGCCGCAAAAAATTTTCAGTGCAATATTTATCTTGAAAAAGATAATAATCGAGTCAACGGCAAATCCATCATGGGGGTTCTTACTTTGGGAGCGACCTACGGAACCGAAGTAAAGATTATTACTGAAGGATCCGATGCGGATCAAGCTTTAAAAGCAGTGGTTAGGCTTTTTGAATCAAAGTTTGAAGACGACGAGATATGAAAGAGGGATTTTCCCCAAGGCGTGTTGAGTGAAAACCCTGAGAATACATCCGAAACAGGCTATTATTGATGTTCGGGGCTTGATATTCATTTATCTTATGCTCTGTGTATCGACTATAGTGTTTTCAAGATTTTTCTTTGTCAATACCTTGCAAGACCGAGACGGTCCGGCAACGCTGTATGGATTTATATTTTTTATTATTCCTGCGGTTTTATTGGTATTCTGGGTTATAGCTATGCTGGGGCTGGTCCGAGATTTGATCAGCCGCCGGACTGGAAGCAGATTTCAGCTTAGGCTTTTGGGGTACTTTAGTCTTATCGTCCTGTTTGCGGCGGCGCCGGCTACGATTATCACTGCCCAAGGGGTCATTGAGTTTGTGCGGTTCTGGCGGACTATTGATATAAATACGGCCATGGATTTTGCTCAGGAACTGGCTATGAACGCCTATTCTTTGGAGCTGGAAAAATTTGAGACCTTAACAAAAGAGCCGATTTTCTATCAGAAGATAAGCGGTGTTGCGGAAGGTCATGTTTTTCCTGAAGGAGTCATTGGAGTTCAGGATTTTGCGCTGCAATCGAATGAAATCTGGGAATCTCAATCGTTTTGGGGGGAACCTGTGCAAAAACTTCCGGTTCCTCCGAGTCTGCAAGAGGGTTTTGCGTCCAGAGAAATGCCCCGAGATATGGATGTCGTCAGGTATGTGATGTATCCCGCGAAAAAGGCGCTCCGAGTGGTCAGTTTTAATCTTGGAGCGGGATTTGATAGGTCCCTAACTATGATAGAAAATGAGAAACTCCGGTTTGACATGATTAATTCGCTGCAAATCAAGATAAAGCCCCTGCTTGTCTTGTACTACGGCGTTTTTTTCTTTCCCAGCCTTTTAATGACCTTGATTATCGCCATATCTTTTACCCACAGAATCACCCAGCCTATCTTGGAGCTTACTGAAGCGACTCGGCAAGTAGCGGCGGGAGATTTTAAGGTGCATATTATAACCCGCAGACATGATGAACTTGGATTGCTGATACGTTCTTTCAATACAATGGTGCAAGATTTAGAAAGTTTTAAAACTTCACTGTTGAAAGCGGAAAAAATATCTGCGTGGCAAAGCATGGCTGAACAGCTTGCCCATGAGATAAAAAATCCTCTGACTCCTATCAAACTTTCTGCCGAGCGGGTTCTGCGGCGCTGGCGGAACAGTCCGGAACGGATTGGTGAAATTCTGGAAACCTCGATGCTGGCGATTATTCAAGAAACTGATAATCTTTCTACGTTGCTCACCGAATTCAGAACCCTTTCCCGTCCTCTTGAACCTTCTCAATCTTGGACTAAACTAGGGGAGCTTACTGAGGAAATCATAGCCCCTTACAGCAGTTCTCATCCCAAAGTACGGTTTAATGCGGCTTATGTGGACCGGGATGTTTCAGTCAAAATAGAAAGGCATCGGCTTACGCAAGTGCTGACTAATCTCATCATCAATGGAATCGACGCGATGAATGGAACTGGAACTATTGAAATACGGACGGATATTGTCAAAAAGCGGGAGAGTCAGTATTGTAGACTTAGCATCAGGGATACAGGAAAAGGCATTGCAGAGCAAGAAAAATCCCAGATTTTTACGCCTTATTTTACCACAAAAGCCTCCGGAACCGGTCTGGGCTTGCCCATTGTGGAACGGATTGTACAGGATCATGGAGGAACTATCTGGTTTAATTCTGCGGAAGCCGTAGGAACCACTTTTTTTATTGATTTACCGGTTGATGTTCCTGATAAAACCCAGGAGAAAGGGGAATTATGACCACTATACTTATCATTGACGACGAACCCGGAATACGGCGAACTCTTGCTTCAATTTTGGAGGATGAACAATACAAAGTATATACTGCCGAAGATGCGGTGATAGGCTTGGATATATTAAACCGAAAAACCATAGATTTGGTGCTGCTTGACGTACTGCTTCCAAAACTGGGAGGCTTAGAGGCTTTAGAAAAGATACGTCAGGGCTGGACCAAAATTGAAGTGGTGGTTATGTCTGGACACGGCAATGTGGATATGGCGGTTCGGGCGACGAAATTGGGAGCTTTTGATTTTTTGGAAAAACCCCTGTCTTTGGATAAGGTCTTGACCGTATGCCGCAACGCTTTGATGGTTCAGCATTTGAAAGAAGAGAACCAAAATCTGAAAAAGAGCATAGTTCTGAAAGACAGAGATGAGATAATCGGGATCAGTGAAGCGATCAAACAGGTTAAAGCCGTTATTGAGCAGGCTGCGGTTAGTGACGCCCGGATTCTCATTACCGGCGAGAACGGCACAGGCAAGGAACTGGTAGCCCGGGCGATTCACCGAGGTTCAAGCCGTGCGGGCAAGGCGTTTATCGAAGTCAACTGTGCGGCGATTCCAGATACGCTTATTGAAAGCGAGCTGTTTGGACATGAAAAAGGCGCTTTTACCGATGCGGTTGCCAACCGCAAGGGACGTTTTGAATTGGCTGCCGGAGGAACCCTGTTTCTCGATGAAATCGGCGATATGTCTCTTACGGCTCAAGCCAAAGTGCTTCGAGCAATTCAGGAGCAGAAGATAGAACGGGTTGGAGGAGAGCAAACCATAGGCGTAGATGTCCGTATTGTAGCGGCTACCAATAAAAATCTGCTTGAAGAATGTAACGCCGGGCGTTTCAGACAGGACTTGTATTTCAGGCTCAATGTGATTCCCATTGCTATGCCTCCGCTTCGGGAACGGGCGGATGATATACTATTATTATTATTTCATTTCTTGCAGGAAATAGGAGGAGCCGCTTACGCCCAAGATAAGATTCAGTTTGACGATAAGGCTGTTAGAATCCTGAAAACCTACCATTGGCCCGGAAACGTCCGGGAGCTTCGGAACATAGCGGAACGAATTTTAGTGCTGTATCCTGAAGGACCTATTGGAGAGCATGCACTGACGGATATATTGCAGAAAAGTCCGGCGGCGCTTGGAAATCAGCCGAAAAACGTATCGGAACCAGGGATTTCGGAAATTCTGGATTTGAACTATACTGAAGCTAAAGAAACCTTTGAAAAACGGTATTTAGAATATCAGCTTTCCAAAAATGACGGCATTATTAACCGTACCGCCGAGGCAATTGGTATTTATCCGAGCAATCTTCATACAAAAGTAAAAAAATATAAGTTAAGGACAGAGCGGTGAGAGCCTGTTCAGCGGCAATGGGAAGTATTAACCTTTTCTGGTTTGCCCTAAAACCCCTGTCTTTAGGTATGGGATATAAGGCGCAACGAAAAAGTTTTGTACCAATATGCTTGATATCTTGTCTATCCTGTTGTATACTAAAAAAATCAAATAGACCTATGGGTGAAACCGCCGTAGAAATACCCGCTTAAAAAGCGGGAAGGAAGTAGAAATTTTGGGGAGCGAGCCGGACAACCGACCCAAGCCCTAGAAAAACCTTTAGGCAGGGGGAGCTGACAAAGAATGGAGAAATCGCGGTGGTTCAACTGGACGATAAAGTAACGTTGAAACGGTTTTATATAGAGCATGATAAGGTTCGGCGTCAGCCGGAAAATCCTAA
>JAITHD010000076.1 GCA_031280155.1 Treponema sp.
TATGATTTGTCCGCGCCCTCGGCGGCTCAGGAAATTACCGTGGTTTGGGACGCCTTTGCCAAAGCCAACCCGGATATTGAAATTATTCGGGAAGACCTGACCAACGAGCCCTTCCACAACAAAACAGAAGTATACGCCGCGGCAAATCAGCTTCCTGACGTGCTGTACGCCTGGCCTTCAGGACGGTCAACAACCTTGCATCAGGGCAAACTGCTGAAAGATTTGGGTCCTTTTATCGTTAAAGACGGTCTGCGGTCTTCGTATTTAGCCGCAGCCCTTGATCCCAATGCCCAAGCCGCAGGATATTTGGCTATGCTCCCTAGAGCCATGACTTCAAGCCACGCGTTCTACATCAATCACGAGGTGCTCCGGGACGCAGGGCTTGAACCGGCGAAAACCTACAGCGAACTCAAAGCCCAAGTCCCTATATTGCGGGAAAAAGGATATGACACGGTGCTCATGGCAAATCAGGATACCTGGGTTATGCAGTCCTGCCTTTTCTCTATGATAGCCGGACGGTTTTGCGGATACGACTGGAATCAGCGGATTCTTCAGGGACAGGCGAAATTTACAGACCCTGATTTCGTAGCAGCCCTCAATTTCATCAAAACCCTCTATGACGACGGAGTCCTCCAGCGAAACACCCTCCAAACCCCTTACGGCGACGTAATCGGTCAGTTCTCCAACAACCGGGGAGCCTACATGATAGACGGCGATTGGCGGGTCGGCGCTTTTATTACAGACCCGACAACCAAGCAAGCCCTTATCGATCCCTCCCGGCAGTCAAATTTCGACGTTTCCGTATTCCCCGCTATTGAGGAAGCCAAACTCAATGAATCAACCTCAGGCATTGTCGGCACCGGCTGGGGCATGAGCGCCGCGATTCCCGCCGGGTCCCCCAAAGAAGAAGCGGCATGGAAACTGGTTAAATGGCTCTCCGGCAAGGAAGTTCAGACCTTCCTTCTTGAAGTAGGCGGAGTTTCAGTGCCTACTATCACCACGATTGACCCGTCGTCTTTGAAATTAGAGCCCCTCCAGATCGCGATGACCAAACTGCCTAACCATTACGTTACCACTACCGCGGTTATTGACGGCGTGTTCCACAGCGACGTGTTTAACCCCCTGAACGACGGTCTTCAGGAAATCGGAATCGGCGGCTCAAGCGCCAAAACCCCTGAACAAGTCGCCGCGGCGGTTCAGGCTGTATTTGACAACTGGAAAAAAAGTCAGTAGGGTTTAGGCTGTCCAAAAAGAGACGAACCCCCGTCTCTTTTTGAGGATCATCATGCTAGTATTAAGGAGAATGTTATGAAAGAAATGTCTAATACCTGGGAAGAACGAATCGCCTATCTTATTCTGGTGCTGCCGGCGGTAGTGATTTATTATTTTGTGATGGCTTTTCCAACTGTTTTTTCCGTTATATTGAGCCTTACCGGATATAGAGGGGGAGCGGTGTTTGGAAACCCCAGCATGGCTTTCGCCGGATTTAAAAGTTACGCCGCCATATTCAGGGATCCGTATTTCTATATGGCGTTAAAAAACAATTTTCTGATTGTGGTGGTTTCCGTATTCGGTCAAATACCGCTGGGCTTTATTTTGGCGTATATTCTCTCAAGAGGGCTTATCCGGGGAACCGATTTTTTCCAAACCATGATCTATCTGCCCAATGTTATTTCCTCAGTGGTAATAGGCATTCTGTTTAACAACTTTTTTTTGAGTTCCAACAGCGTTATTATCGAGGTGCAGCGGATATTTAACCCGAACGTCACCTCTTCAATAAACGAAAATCCTATGTTTCCAGTGCTTATTGTCATGTTGTGGATGTATACCGGGATGTACGTTATTATTTTTCTGGCAAATCTTCAAAAAATAGACGTAGCGGTTATTGAAGCGACGAAAATCGACGGCGCTAATGAATGGCAGACCCTCAGATACATTATCTTTCCCGCGCTTTCAGGCATTATTGTTACCAGCGCTATTCTCGCTATATCCGGTTCCCTCAAATCCTTTGATCTTATCTATGTTATGACCCAAGGAGGACCTGCCCACCGAACCAGCGTGCTTTCCTTGTATATGTATGAAAAAGCCTTTCGAGGGGCTCCTAATTATCCGGTGGCAAATGCTATATCCACTGTAATGGTTATCATCAGTTTTATACTGATCGGGGTTACTAAAGCTGTTGAAAAACGGTTTGCTGTAGGAGAATAAGCATGGCAGATGTACGCAATACCAATACGTTAGCGAAAATCGTTATTTACACTATCGTTATGATTTTTACGATTCTGGCGATATATCCTCTGTTTTGGCTGGTTATCCAGTCTTTTAAGACCACTCAAGAGTATATTGCCGCAAGCAAACTAGCCCTTCCGAAACTGTGGTACTTTAAAAACTATCCTCAGACCTGGACTATCGGCAATTTCGGCGTACTGATAGCAAACAGTATTCTTTACACTGCCGTTACGGTAGCGGCTATTATCGCGTTCGGCTTTATGGCGGGCTTTGCGTTTGCGAAACTGAAATCAAAAGCAACGCCGATTCTGCACGGCAGTTTTATTATCGGAATTTTGCTGACCCTCCAGTCAATTCTGATACCCTTGTTCCTGATGATCCGGTCTGTGGGGCTTTACGATACTCATTTAGGGGTTTTGATTCCGTATATCGGGGTTGGACTGCCTATGGGCGTATATTTGAGCACCGAATATATTAAAAGTATTCCTACGGCGCTCATTGAGTCCGCCCGAATTGACGGCGCAAAATACTTAAAGATTTTTTACAGCATTATTTTTCCTATGGCTGCTCCGGTAGCGACTACTGTTGCGATTCTTATGATAACCGGCACCTGGAATGAATTTATGCTGATAAACATTCTTGCGTCAAACGACGCTATTAAGTCTCTTCCGGTAGGCATCAGCCGATTTTCCGGGGCCCTTGCCTCGGATTACGGCAAACAGTTTACCGCATTGGTCATAGGCATTATTCCAATGGTTCTTTTCTATATCGCCTTCCGCAAGCAGATTACCACCGGCGTCGCGGCTGGCGCGGTAAAGGGCTAATTTTCTAATTTTCTACGTTTTACCCCCTTTGGGAAACAGAGAACCGCTTCGTCATAGAGAGACGTTCAGCGTATTCTCTGTTTCCCTCTTACTTATGAGAAAAATATATTGACAAAAAACAGGCTTTTATGTATGGTAATTTTTGTTAAATCTCAATAAGGAAGAGTATATATGAAAAAGAGCAGTATGTTTTTTCTATGGGTTGGGGCTTCGATTTCTATTTCGGAAATATTTACCGGCGGACTTCTCGCTCCCTTGGGTTTTGTACAAGGGATTGGGGTAATACTTGGGGGGCATCTCATTGGAACTATTCTTTTTGCAGCCGGCGCGTATATTTCATATACCCGAAAGGTTAACGCTATGGAGAGCGCCGCGTTTTCTTTCGGCAGTCTAGGGGGAAAGCTGGTTGCAATGTGTAATTTAGTACAACTTGTGGGGTGGATTATTATTTTAGTAGTTCAGTCCGCAAACGCGATTGTTGGAGCCTTGCCCAATCTGCCTTTCTGGACAGTAGCGCTTGTTTTATCAATACTTCAAATGGTCTGGACTATTGTTTTCAGCACTCCTGGAGGGCGAATAAATGACGCCGCGGTTATTCTGTTAGCTGGTCTTTGCGGTCTGTTCTTTTTTGAAGCCTTCAGCAACAAAACAACTGCTGTCAATAGCGTACAGGATATAAATTTAGCCCTTGGAATAGAATTATGTATAGCAATGCCGGTTTCTTGGCTGCCTTTGGTTGGAGACCATTCATATAAAGCGAATAACAAAATATGCGCTGTTTTGATGCCTTTTCTCGGTTATTTTTTAGGGAGCAGCCTTATGTATATTATTGGGTTTTATATTGTGATCTCAAGCGGAAATGATATTTTTAGTTTTATTGGGTTAAGCAAATTCCGGTATATCGCCTGCGGGGTATTGATGCTGTCTACTATGACTACAAACTTTGTCGCGTTATATTCCGCGGCGGTCTCGTCTACGCAGTTTACAAAAAGTAATAATACCCAAATACCGGCTGGGGTAATAGGAACGGCGGCTTTAGTAGTAGCGGTGTTTTTTCCAGTTGATCGTTTTGTGATTGTTCTGGAAAAGTTTCTTACTTCGATTACGATGGTATTTGCGCCTCTGTTTACCATACTGTTTATTGAATGTTTGACAAAGAAAAAACAATGTGAAAAAGCTGTTAACTGGAGGCTCCTGCTTATAGCCGTGATCGGCATGGCCGGCAACTGGCTGTTTAACAGATACGCAATTTTTATTCCCACGTTGGCAAGCGTCGCGTTGGTTGCCGCATTATACGCAGTACCTATAAAGTTTACCCGGGGATAGTAAGAAAATTATCAAAAACCAGGGCTATTCCTCTTCCCTATTTTTTGGTTTTTCCGTATACTGTTAATCCTATGCGTATCATCGCGGACTTACATATCCATTCTCCCTATTCTCGGGCAACGAGTCCCAAGCTTACTCCGCCTTATCTGGAACGATGGGCCCAGATTAAAGGCTTAGACCTCATCGGAACCGGAGACTGTACTCATCCGGTATGGCTCAAGGAGCTGCGGGAACAGTTGGACAACGCCGAAGAAGGGCTGTATACGTTGCAAAGTACGGTTCGGAAAGCCTTTGATGGAGGATTCACTGAGTCTAACGTCTTCCCCAAGCCGTTTGAACCGGAAAGGGTCCCGCGATTTGTCCTCACCGGGGAGATCAGCACAATCTATACAAAGGAACAGAAAACCCGAAAGATTCATCATTTGGTTATACTGCCGGACTTTAAGTCCGCCGCGGCGTTTCAGACTAAACTTGAGCGTATCGGCAATATCAATTCCGACGGCAGACCCATTCTAGGAATTGATTCCAGAGATTTGCTGGCTATGCTGCTGGATACAGATGAACGGGCCGCGCTCATTCCCGCTCATATCTGGACTCCTTGGTTTTCTGTGCTTGGAGCGAAGTCAGGGTTTGATTCTATTGACGAGTGTTATAGAGATTTAGCGCCTTTTATTACTGCTATAGAAACAGGGCTTTCCTCCAATCCTCCTATGAATTGGTCTCTTACCTCGCTTGATCGTTTTAGAATCATCTCTAATTCCGACGCTCACTCGCCGGAAAAACTGGGACGAGAAGCTACGGTGTTTGACTTTGAAGAGGACTTATCTTTTTCGGCTTTGACTGGAGCGTTAGGGCTTGACAATAAAGCTGAACCTAAGAAACTAGGACGGCTTGTAGAGACCATAGAATTTTTCCCTCAAGAAGGAAAGTATCATTATGATGGGCATCGGAAATGCGGGGTATATCTTAGCCCAGAAGAAACCCTTGCTGCCAAGGGACTCTGTCCGGTGTGTCATAAACCGCTGACTCACGGCGTTATGAGGCGGGTGCTGGAACTGGCGGATCGTCCGGTAGATGAGACCGCTCCCTATACGGCGGCTGCTACGGAAACCAATCAGCGCCCTTATTGTTCGCTTATTCCTTTAAAAGAACTCTTAGGAGAAATCCTTGAAACCGGACCAGGTTCTAAAAAGGTTGAAATCGCTTACAATACGCTGATCCCAAAGACCAATGAATTGGCTCTGCTCAGGGATATGCCGCTGCCAGGGATAGAGAGGCTTCAATGTCCCAATGTATCCGGGGAACTGCTTGCTCAAGGGGTTGCCCGGATGCGGGAAGGAACGGTAACGATCATTCCAGGATATGACGGGGAATATGGGATTATTCGGGCTTTTCCCCCAAAAGAGGAGCGGCGGGAACCCAAAGAGACTTTGTTTCCCCAAGAGTATAACCCAAAGTCTTCGGTCAGGAACAGGCGGCAGCAGACAATCGAGTTCAAGCGGGAAGTAAAAGAAACGAATCCTCAGTCTGTGAAACCGTTTACCCCAGCCCCGGATCAGGAAAAGGCTATTATGTATCAAGGAAACCGGGCTTTGATCATTGCGGGACCCGGCGCCGGTAAGACCGCAACCTTAGCCGCCTGCATCGCCTATCTGATTCAGCAGGGTACAGACCCTAAAGCCGTCGCAGCCCTGAGTTTTACCGTCAAAGCCGCGGTAGAACTTCGGGAACGGATCGTTAAAACCGCTGGAACCGCCGCTGTTGGGGTCACCGCCGCTACGTTTCATTCCCTCTGCGCTTCCATACTTCGGGAGGGTCATGAAATCGTGAACGTAGCGCCGGATTTCATGATTCTAAATAACGATGAACGAGATATACTATTGAATAAAATCAATAAACGCGGCTTAGGAAATTATATCGAAACCCGGAAACGTTTTCTCTTGCTGCCTGAAGAGCGGGATTTGCAAGGACTTGGAATTCCAGAAGAGTTAATCGCGTTAGCCGAAACCCTTGGGATGCCAGAAGCCAAACCTGAATATGAACAGGCATATAAAGAATATCGAGACCGGCTTTGTGGAGGCGGACTTTTAGACTTTGATGATTTGATAGTTGAGACTGTGCGTTTACTGGCTGGAAATCCAGAACTGCTTAGGTATTACCGAGAACGGTTTCGAGTCTTGTTTGTAGATGAATATCAGGATATTAACTTTGCTCAATACGTCTTGATCCGCCTTTTAGTGCCGAATAAGGATAATCTTTCTAAGGAGCAGAGTCTATGGGTTATTGGGGATCCTAATCAGTCTATTTACGGATTTCGCGGATCAGACAAACGTTTTATTGACAGGTTCTTGCAGGATTATCCTCAAGCCGCATATTTTCAGTTGACCCAAAGTTTCCGCTGTGCAGAACCTATCATTGACGCCGCAGGACAGCTTATGCATACTCGCCTCAAAGGTACGGCGTCTCAGGTCAATTTGTTCCGAACCGAATATTCCGGGGAAAAAGCCGAAGCCGAAGGTATAGCCCGGCGCATAGTCCAGCTTATCGGGGGAACTTCATTCCTTGCGTTTGACAGCGGATTGGTTGCCGGTCAGGGGGGCAGTGAAACTGAACTGGAACTTACCGAACTGGGGTCCTGCGCTATCCTCTTGCGGACCCTCCGCTTGGCGGCGCCTTTTGTCAGCGCCCTTCAGCGTTACGGCATCCCCTGCAAGATCCCGGGAGAAAAACCTTGGTGGGAGGAAGACCCGATTAGCTCCCTCCTTAAACTCTTGCGGGATACCCTGAGTCAAAAGGCGGGGCTGCCCGTTACGGCGGACCCTGGAACTCCGGCGGAAGCGGTAAAAGCCGCCTGGGAACAGTTCAGCCAGCGGGGAATCCCGAAGCCGCCGCGGTTAGGGGAGGAAATAATCCGGGATGCTCTGGAGCGTTTGCTCGATATGGCGGCTTTATACGATGATCTTGCCGCGCTGCTTGACGACTTAGCAGTCAGTGACGAACCGGGCGGCGTAGCTTTGAATCGAGAAGGCGTACAGATCATAACGATTCACGCTTCCAAAGGGCTTGAATTCGAGCATGTTTTTGTACCGGCTCTTGAAGAAGGTTTGCTGCCGTTCACGCTATACGGTCCCAAGCCTATTCCAGAGGAGCGGCTTGAAGAAGAAAAACGGCTCCTGTATGTTGCCATGACTCGGGCTAAAGTCGGCTTGTATCTTTCATACGCTAAAACCCGGATGTTTCAAGGCAGAAAACTTGAAAATCCTAAAAGCCGTTTTTTCGATGTTCTGGAAACCGTAGTTCCGGTCTATCAGGAACAAAAACGCAAAGAACAGAAAAAAGATTCCCAACTTGATTTGTGGACAAATCAAAACTGAAGCTGATTTTGAGGTCCCGTGATAACGCTGAATAAAAATATTTTTTAAAGAGGATTTTTTTATGGTATTTTCTTATCCAATCCTAGAGAACGTGCCGAGGTAATAGTATGGAATCTTTGAACGCCTACTTTGAAAGTCTGGGACCCAAACAATGCGTCACAGCCGTCGGCTGCGGGGGCAAGACTTCGCTTATCCGGTATCTTGCTCAAAACCGCAAACAACTGAAAACCCTTGTTGCTACTACCACCAAAATGGCGGTTCCCCTGTCAGAGGACTATGATTACCTGCGGGATTATTCGGGCGATCATCTTTCGTTTCCTCCGGCTTCTCCTGGGATAACCATTGGGGGACGCCTAGGGAACGAGCGCAAATTGCAGGCTATTCCGCTGGACATACTTGAAGAAATAGTTCCCGACTTTGACTATGTGTTGATTGAAGGCGACGGTTCCCGAAACCTGCCGCTGAAAGCCTGGGCGGACTATGAACCGGTAGTGCCTTCCTGTACTACTATAACGGTAGGCATTCTGCCGGTGTGGACTCTGGGAAAACCTGTTTCTGAAACCATCGTTCACCGGCTGCCCCTGTTTACCGCCCTCACCGGAGCGCAGCCCGGTGAAATCATTACGTTCCAGCATCTGGTATCAGTGATTACTGGAAATTATCCGTCTTCCGGGAAAGGACTTTTCAGCGCGGCTCAAGGAAAACGGATACTTTTTTTTAACCAAGTTGAAACCGAAACCGCTATGTCCAGAGCCAAAGAATTGGCATCTCTCATTCCGCCGGGGTTTCGATCACGTCTGCATAGTATTATTGCAGGCAGCGTACAACAGGGAAGCGTAGCGTAGATGGATATTCATATCTTTGTCGCTGAAGATGATGAAATAATCGGGAATGGGATAAAAGCGTTTCTGTTGGACGCTGGGTACTATGTAGAATTACGGCGGAACGGTCAAACCGCGTGGGAGCGTTTGTATGAAAAACAATTTCAGTTAGTGATTCTGGATATTATGCTGCCCGGCATGAATGGACAGGAAATTCTTAAATCGTTTCGGAAGATAAGCGATACGCCGGTCATAGTAATCACCGCGCTTTCCGGGGATACCCATCAGCTACAGGCTTTTGACAATATGGCTGACGACTACATCGCCAAACCTTTTTCTATGCAGGTTCTGTTGAAACGGGTTGAAGCCCTGCTGCGGCGTACCGGTGTTTTGCAGCAGGAAATTCGGGTTGGTCATCTTACCTTGAATCGGGAATCTTACAAGACTTTTTGGAAAAACAAAGAACTTCCTCTTACGCTGCGGGAATTTGAAATTCTCGCATTGTTAGCGAACAATGAAAAGAAAGTTATTTCTCACGAAACCTTGCTCACTAAAATATGGGGTTATGATTATTACAGCAGCGAAGGTACGGTTCATACGCACATAAAAAATCTTCGGTCCAAGCTCCCGGAAAACATCATTAAAACTATCCGGGGGGTAGGCTATGTTTTGGAATTGAATTAGTATGCGGAAAAAAACTTCAGTCTTTACTAAGATTTTCGCGTATACTATGCTGCTGCTGTTGCTGATGAATCTCGCGGCAATAGCGGTTTTTGCGCGGCAGTTTCTCTCGTTTTATCATTCTGAACAGATTCGTCAGCTTTCCAATATATTCCAGCCGATTATCGGTGAATTTGAAGGTAAATCCCCAGAGGAGATAGCGGTTATTGCACAAAATTTTTACCGTAAAAATCAATCCTTTACCTTTGTTATACAGGGAACAGACGGGAACATCCTTTTTTCTACCCCCGGAGTTACTGATATGGATTTACCTAAAAAGGAACCGCAGATAGTGCAGCGCGTGATATTCCGCATATCCCAGGGTCCAGAAAAAAGCTATACCTTGCGCGGGTATAGTTCAGGAACTGCGGTTGACTACCGTTATTTTATCAGCAGGTCTTTTCTTGCGCTGGGTATAATGATAGTCCTTGGTATTTTCGGGGCTATCCTTTTTGCTAAAAAAGTAACGAAACCTTTGGAAGATGAACTGCTTCGGGAGCGCATCATGGAAGAAAATCAGCGATTGTTTTTTTTCGCGGCGTCTCATGAACTCAAAACACCTATTGCCGCAGCAAGCGCCTTAGTAGAAGGTATGATTGCTAACATCGGCGATTACAAGGATCATCCTAAATATTTACGGGAATGTTTAAAGACCTTTGACGCCCAAACCCGGCTTGTTTCAGAAATTCTTGAAATCGTAAAACTTTCTGATGATCCTACAGAACTGCTGCTCCTGCCTTTGAATCTTGCGGAAATCGGTAATGCCTTGATTGCCGAATATCAGCCCATTGCGGAACAGCGGGGCGTGAAAATTCTTGCGGAACTTCCTGAAGTTTCTATCTGGGCGGACCGTCGGCTTCTGCATCGAGCGCTTTCCAATGTTATCAGCAATGCTGTACAAAATACTCCGGAAAATGAGACTGTTCAGATCCGCGGGGAACGCCGAAAAAATCGTTTCCTCCGTTTTTGTATTTTGAATAGAGGCGTTCAAATTCCCAATGATCTTCTAAGCCGTCTCTTTGAACCTTTCTATCGGCTTGATCCTGCTCGGAAACAAGGCGGACCTCGAAGCGGACTGGGACTTACGATTGTGCAGAAATCTTTGGAACGTATGAAGATTTCTTTTGCCTTAGAAAACGTCTCAGAAGGGGTGCTTTTTTGGATGGATCTGCCTATGGAAATAGACAATTAGTCCCTTCCTGCTGGAATTTTTTAACCGAAGCAAAAGCAATCTACCGGATACTGGGCAGCGAACCCCTGAACCGGGAAGCAATCCCGCCGCGCCGACAGGTCCGCCGGGAACAGACAGAGCGGCTCATGGTACAGACAGCGGAAACCCTCCGGCTGGTACAAAACACAGCGAGCCTTAACCACAACACCCATACAGAAGGAATAGGATATATCAGCGGCAAGACCCTGGGGTAAACATCCACTCCCGTCTTGCGCTAACCGCGAGCGGTCTGGTTCGGGGTACTGGATCAAAGATCGTATAACCGGGAGGCGGCAAAGGACGAAAGACAGACCCAGGAGCGCAAGAAAGTTCGTCCGCCGGAGGAAAAAAGCATTACCAACGGGTAAAACCCTGGGACAGAGCGCCGCCGGTATACCGCAAAGGTAAAGGCGTTTTATCGCCGAGGAAAAAAATCCTAGACCTCGCCTGCGGTTCCAGCGCATTCCCCATGGGCGTACTGTAGCTGGTCTACATTCTTCCCGACAACGAATAGGTTTCCCGCTTACTTCAATCTTCTCTAGGAATAATTCTTCATAGTCCCCTAATTGACTATTGGTTGACACTCCCCGTGCCTAAAGGCGGGGGATTCTTGCTTCAACGATACCTGCCAGGGGTATAGCTTGGTTTTCGCAAAAACTCCCTACAGGGAGCTTTTACGGCGGTTCCAACTACCACCGGTAGTAGTCATGCTCCCCGGTCTTACTGTATCTCCGCAAGCGTAGATTCCTGTGTGTCCCACGGTATGTTTATAAGTAGTATATCACAGGGAGGATAGATATGACAAGCCAGCAACTAAAAAATCCTTACGGATTTTTTGCGCCTTATGCCTAAAGGCAGGGGCTTTACGGCGCGTTTGGTAAAAATTAACCCCCCAATGGGTCGTTGGCTTTTCAAAATCTATGCCTCTATAAATTGGGATGACAGCCCACGTTTAAATACACGAATTTTTATCCGGTTCGCCGTAAAACCCCTGCCTTTAGGCATAAGGCGCAACGAAAACGTTTTGTAACAACATTATAGTTGATAAACAAAAAAAGGCTAAAGGGAAGGGAAGAAGAGGCGATATATGGCATATTCATTGGATTTTAGGAAACAGGCGATAGCGTATATGGACAGAGGGCATACCTTTGCCGAACTCAATGAAGCGTTTAATATTTTTCCCTCAACGCTTAACGCATGGCGCAGGCCGCTCAATGAAACCGGAGAACCCCGCCCCCGGCCAATTCCCGGCAGGCCGCCAACTGCCGGCATAGCCGCGCTGAAAGCCGGTATACATGCTAAACCGGATGCTTATTTACGCGAATTGGCCGAACCGCGCGGCTGTCCGGCTGACGCGGTATGGCCGGCATTGAAGAGATACAGCATTACCTATAAAAAACGTTCATCTACCGTGAGCGGCCAGCGGAAAAACGCGCTGAATATCCGCGGCGTCTGAAGGGAATACCCCGAAAAAAGCGGGTGTATGCTGATGAAAGCGGGATATTGCCGGGAAAGGGGCGCGCTCTCCGCGGCATACCGGTTGCGGACGCCAAAAGCGGGCATGCCTTCCGCCGTACCGGCATCGCGGCGGCTTTACAGGGCAGGGCGGCTGCTGCCCCGCCCTGCTATGGCGGAACCGCACGGTCAGCCTTCTTTGAAGACCGGTTCAAAAACCGGCTGTTGCCCCGCGTTCCGAAG
>JAITHD010000003.1 GCA_031280155.1 Treponema sp.
AAAACCGGAACTTTCCTAGCTATTTTCTTGTACCACTTAACCGAATAAAATTTTCAATTTTCGTACCTTTACTCAAAATCAATTTCGCACCTTTGTTTCGCACCTTTTGAGGTTTATATTATTTAATTCTTTATAATATAAAGAATTAAATCCTTATTTCGCACCTTTTGGATTGCACGATTATGGTTTTCGCACCTTTGTATTATTTTTTGGGATTTATATTTGCCTCTTTGCAAGTAAGCCTTATGATAAGTCTATATAATACAAAGAGTTGAATTCATTTAAAGCCGTTTGAACGGTCTTAAAGGGTAAGCTGGTTTTTCGCTGTTTCCTCGCGGTTTTTAGGGATTTTTCGCTCTTTTTCGCTTTTTCAGTGACATTTAAAAGCGGAATATTTTCAGAATAATTCTTTGTGGCATATAGACTTATTCTGAAAATCCGGCTTCCGTGCAAGTCCGCTTTTAAATGATCCCCTATATAAGGATATAAAAATAATATTGTAATTTTTAAATGTATAAAATAAAAACTGACACATTAACATAAATGTCAATGAAATATACAAAAAATATAATAAAAGCATCAATAATAAAATATAGAGTACGCTCTAGCACTGCCCCAGGCATGTATCGTCGAAACAAGAATCCCCAGCCTTTAGGTATGGAGTAGTTGACCGAGAAAAAACAGCCAAAAACCCAAAAGCCCAGAGAACATACCCTGCGCCTTTGGGTCCAGAGATTCAGGTCGGTTTATTTCGCTGACAGCGCCGCCATAGTGATATAATTGTAAGGCTGATTGAAATGGGGAAGGAAAAAAATATCCAGCAGTTTGAGCTTGTCAATCGTAACCTTCTCTTCTATCGCCAGAGAGAACAGATGAATTCCCATAGAAACGTCCTGATACGAAGCCATTTGAGCGCCTAAGACTCGGCGGGTATGCTTATCATAGACAATACGGATTTTGACCTTGTGATTGTCTTCTTTAATAAAAGACGGCTTTTGGGTGTCCTCAAACTGGGTGTAGACCGGGGTAAAACCAGCTTTTTCCGCAGCTTTGAGGTTAAGTCCTGTGGATACCATCTTGTACCCGTAAATACAGATGCCGTTAGAGCCTTGGACTCCTGGGGATTCCAAAGGAGTCCCTCCCGCGTTATGTCCGGCCACAACGCCGCTTCGCACCGCATTGGTAGCCAGCGCAATATACGCGCTGTTTTCAATGACATTGCTGTACACTGTGGCGCAGTCCCCAATAGCGTACACATCGGGTCTGCTGGTTTCCTGTTTTTTACTGACCTTATAAGCGCCGTTGGGAAAAGTCTCTAGGTTCCCGGACCCAAGAGCGCTATTCGGGCGGAACCCTATCGCCATGATAACCAATTCTACTGGATATTCTCCTTTATTGGTAACAATAGATTTAACCTTATCAGTACCAGTGATTTCCTGTACTAATTCCCCAAAATGAAGCGCAACTCCATTATCCGCCAGAACTGTATCCATATCTTGGGTGAACCAATCGTCATAATAGGTGGATAAAGACGTAGAGGCAGCTTCAAAAAGCAGTACATTCTTACCCCGCCGCTGTACCGCCTCAGCAAGCTCGACGCCGATATAGCCTGCCCCGACAACAGCGACGTTCTTCACATCCTGATTGTTCAGAATCTGATCTATTTTCTGTCCCTCTTGGAACAGCTTAACATACGCCACATTGGGTAAATCCAGTCCTTTGATTTTAGGCGTAATCGGCAGCGAGCCGGTAGCGAGAATAAGCGTATCATAAGATTCCTTGATTTCCCTGCCTTGCAGGTCTTTTGCAAACACCTGTTTAGCCCCAAAATCTATCTGTTCCACCTTGGTTTCCATGTGGACTTCCGCTTTTTTTGCCTCCAACGCTTCTTTTGAAGAATAAAACAAGCTGTCAGGACTATCTATCTGCCGTCCAATCCATAGGGCAGTACCGCACCCAAGGTAACTGATATTACTGTTGCTGTCAAAGATGACCAGTTTGTTATCTGGATAATTATCCAAAATAGTGTTAGCCGCTGCGGTGCCTGCGTGATTCGCCCCAACCAAAACGATCTTTTTCATTAAAAGTACGGGTATAATCCCAACCTCCTGTATAACATAGCGCCGTCTGTCCGGCTGTCAAGGCTCTTTCGCCTCTAAGGTAAAGATTAATGCTTCAAAATCAGGATTGCAATAAATACAAATAAAATTACCAGCCTTTTAAAGTACAGCGCTGAAGCAAGGTTCTGTATTTTTTTCCGAATCTATCACATCTAAACCTTTTTTGAAGCTATTGCTTTTTTCAGATATTAGACCCAATATCAAGATATGCAAGAATTGTTAGACGCGGTAATCTTGGAAAATACGGTTAAACAGTGGCTTTACGCCTTGGGTTTTGCGGCCGCAGGCTTTGGGTCGGGTAAGATTACCGCCCTGATTATTGCGGCTGTCCCAGGGTATATCTGTCACAAGACGGCTTCTAAAATAGACGATATTATCGTAGTACATTCTCGGGGTCCCTTGACCTTGCTGATTACTATCGGCGGACTTGCTCTTGGCATTGGGTCTCTTACGCTCACAGAACCTATCAAGCTCTGGACTAATCGCTTCTTAGAAGCCGCTACTATTGTCGTGATCATCTGGTGGCTTGGAACCGTCGCTGATTCTTTTATCATGCATTGGTCCCCGCTGATAAGAACTGATGGGGTCTCCAAAAAAGAGATTGATATTCAGCCTCTGCTTAGGAAGTTCTGTAAAACTTTAGTGTGGGTAATTGGGGCAGGGCTTGTCTTGAAAGCCCTTGGCTATAATGTGAGCGCTCTGATGGCTGGATTGGGTCTCGGCGGCGCGGCGTTAGCCCTGGCTTCCAAGGATACGCTGGCGAACTTTTTCGGTTCTATCACGGTGTTTGTGGATCGTCCGTTCCGTCTCAATGACCGGATCAAGATAGTCGGACATGACGGCTATATTACCGAAATGGGAATCCGAACCAGCAAACTTAAAACCCTAGAAAACCGTACCGTAATCATTCCCAACAGTGTATTCGCCGCTAATCCTATTGAGAATATCACTGCCGCACCGCATAGCAAGATCAGCCAGACCCTATCGGTAAAAACCAGCCTTGGGCTGGAAAAAATACAGCAGAGCCTTGGAATAGTACAGGAAATCGGCTCTACCCTGGCGGGAACCTGCGAACACCCTTCGGCGGGACTTACCAGCATAGGCGGAAATGTTTGTCAGATTACGTTTACCTTTTATATTGCCAAAGATGCGGATTATACGGAAACCCTTAATCGAGTCAACTTAGAAATATTGCGGCGTTTCGAGGAAGCGGAAATTACGTTGGTATAAACTATGCAAAAGTATGCTTCTGTGGTTTTACATATATGCTATCGCCTATTGCTGATTATCTGTCTCGCGTTAATCCTGTTTCTTGCGGGAGGGACGATTTATGGATTGATTTTCCGAAAATCCAAGCCCTTGTACACCATACCCGCGGCGCCGGCGTCTCCCCTGGGGCAAGAGCCGCCTGTTAAGGGAGAGGGTATTTTTACCGGCATAGGCAGACTGCGGGTAGTTACTGGAGATACGCCGCCGGTAACGGTAGTTATTTCCGTGGCTTTTCCCTATAATCCCCAGGACGGTCCCTTTACCGAAGAGTTAGCCGTGAAAGTACCGAGTTTCAGGGCTGTTGTGTCTGAGTATTTCAAGGCTCATACTGCGGAAGAACTCAGGGTAATGAAGGACAGCGTCATAGAAGCTGAATTGCTGGTCCGATACAATAGGCTCCTTCGGTTAGGAACCATTGAAACGCTATACTTTAACGATCTCATGTTCATTGATTAATGGTATGCTGTTGAGAAGGACCGTATATTTTCAGGCTTTGAGGTTTTACTTAAACGTCGTTTTCCCGCCTCTTGTGCTTTATCCCCTTTTATGTGGTATTATAGGCATTATTATGTATACTTGGAGATATCATGCCGGTTAAATTTGATAAAAAGTTTCTGTTTTTGGTGGTTTTGTTTGCAGGTTCTTTTATTCCTCTTTATGCCAGAGATATCCTGATCATTGTGGAAGATACTGATTTAGGGCTTCCTTTAGAAGGAGCGCTCATCCGTTCCTGGGACGGTCAAGAATATACCTGCGACGCGGAAGGTAAAGCGGTCATTCCTGCGCCGGAAGATCGGCAGGCGGTGATTCAGATTGCATATCCGGGCTATGAAAACGGCAGACTAGTTGTTCCAGTTACAGGAAATCAGTTCACCCTTGGTTTGCGTATGAGCGGAATCTTGGAAAATCAGGAACTGGTAATTGAGGTTCAAAAGCCCGGGACCAGTGAAACCAGAACAGGCCGCAGCGTCGCCATATCGGATCGGGAACTTACGCAAACCGCGGAAATAGGCATTATCGAAGACGTGATGACCTCGATTAAACTCCTCCCTGGGGTGGGCTATTCGGGAATGTTTAATGCCCTGCCTTCAATCCGAGGCGGAGAACCGGGAGATTTGATGGCGGCTTTTGACGGCTTCTATATTTCAAACCCCTATCACTGGGGAGGAGGGGCTTCTATCTTTGATCCCCGGATGGTCAAAAGCGCCCAGCTTTCTCACGGCGTATTTTCAGCCCGCTATGGGCATACGATTTCAGGTCTTCTGGAGATAAGTTCCCGAAGACCTTCAACTACGGAAACGGAAGCTGAACTGGGAATATCTTCCAGCGCGACGAATCTCAATCTTTCTTTTCCCCTTTGGGGTAAGGGGGGGGTAATGGTTATGGGGAAAACCACGTATTGGGACCCTTTTATCGCCCTTGCAAAGCCTTTTGTCCCGGAAGTCAGGTACGTCAAAACCGCACCCTATATCAGAAGCGCCGCGTTATCTGTTGATTACCGGTTTACACCGAATCTGGAGCTTACCGCCAACAGCTTTATCGGCATTGACGGGGTAGGCGCTTTCTATGAGAACAGCGCTAAAGACGCACATAAACTCGAAAGCAACAGCGATATGGATTTTGACTGGGATAACAGTTTGGGCTTTTTTATTGCCGGAGTTACGGTAAATCCCCTTCCGGCTATAGCGGTTAAAGGTACTATCGGCACTGGGTTTAACCGGGCTGATTTAGGGGCGTATATCCGCAATTACGTTAAGGTCTGGTATTCGGATGCGTTTAAAGCTAAATGGGGGCATTTCCTTGAATATCAAGAAAATAAAGAGTATTACGAAATTTCTGACGAAACCCAGCGTATCGCTGATTCCGCGACGGTCTTCAATGTTCAAGGACGAGTCGATTTGGACTGGGATTTCGGGAAAGGTTTTCTCTTTGCCTTTGGGTTTCAGGAACTCTATACCCAAATGAAAGACAACGCAAAAGTTCATGCGTTTCTTGAACAGAAAGCGCCGCCTTCTTTGGGCTTGCCTCCTGAACTGTATCTGCATTATCCTTTTGATTATACGATTGACGTAATGAATCAAACTATGACGACCTCCGCATATACAGCGGCGGAATATGCAAGCCCCAATAAGCGGTTCGGCGCTGAATTGGGACTGCGGCTGGATCATCTCTACTTTGTGGGTAAAGATTTTACCATTCAGACCTATCCGGCTTTTAATCCTCGGCTTAATCTCGATTTCAACATCCTCAAAGACGTTAGTTTCATTGATTCTCTGTCAGCTACAGTCGGAACCGGACTTTTCTCGTCCATGAACGATACGATAAACTACATTGAAAACCGGTACGGTATAAAGGATTTTGACTTGAAACAAAACCGTTCATGGACTTCTGTTGTGGGAACAAAAATTGATTTTACCGGAGGATTCAGCTTTAATATAGAAGGATATTTCAAATATATCTTTGATCGGGCATATATGTACGGCAATCTCCAGCCTGGGGCAACAGACGTGGCAGTATACAAATTTGACGGCGAAGGCATTATCAGCGGCTTTGATTTTATGCTTCAAAAATTGGAATCTCGGTATTGGGACGGCTGGATTTCCTATACGTTTACCTATGCCCGCTATCGGAATCCTCAAGGGGATCCGTCAAGTTCTATCAACAGCAACTGGTATTACCCGTCGTTTCATCGATTTCATAATCTTAATCTGATCCTCAACGTCAAACCGATCCGTCAGCTTAACATTACCACTCGTTTAGGAATTGTTTCAGGAAGACCCAAAGCATTAGTAGGCAGTATCGAGAGCTATCCAGTGCTGCTCTATGATCCTGCGGCGCCTACCAATCCAGAAAATGGAGTTATTATTGAAAAATGGAAGCGGAGTTCAGTATACTCAGACAATGAACGCACCACCTGGTCTATTCCGCTGGATATCAAAGTGTCTTGGTATTTCTTTAATCCCCAAGGCAAAGTACAGGGAGAACTTTATGTGGCGGTTGAGAATCTTATGTCCCTCGTGTATAAGGCTCAAGCGAATACGTCTTTCAACAGTTATACCGGACAAGAAGAGACCGGCAGCGACGCCGCAGCCTATGAAATGCCCCTTCCGATGCCTTCTATTGGGTTTAAGTGGAGCTATTAGGAGAAAAAAAT
>JAITHD010000096.1 GCA_031280155.1 Treponema sp.
AAGGAGTTGTGTATGCAAAAAAAGGCTCCCGCCTTTTTCTTCATAATATGTATGGTTTTCTTATCTTTACCTCTCATGGCCCAAGATGCGGAGGAAGAGCAGGAAGGACCAGAGCAGGAAATTCCCATAAATCCAGATTGGGCTAATTATACGCCTTTTATGTATTCCAAAGGAGATCAGCTTTTTGCGATAGCCCCTATGTTTGTTTTTCCAATAGTCTTTACAAACAGCGCAGGAACAATCGAACATAACCTTAGCGTTATCGGCATAGGCTTATCCCTAAGATATGCCCGATTCCTGAGCCAAGGATTTTTTATAGGCGGTGAAGTAGGGGCTATAGGCATCACCAGCAAGGCGCAGAATTGGTTGTATCTTGTGCCTTTCGGAGTAACAATAGGGTATCAGATAACCCTGCACCGTACGCAGTTGCCCTTATTCCTGCGGCGTTTTGAATTTCCTTTTTCGCTTATGGCTGGAGGAGTCGTTACAAGTTATCTAAATAACGAAGAAAACTATCTAGGATTTTTTTTAAAAGCAGGAACCGCGGCGTTTTTCCGGTTTAATCAAGACTGGTCTTTTGGTATTAATGTTGACTGGTGGTGGGTTCCTCAATGGACTAAAGATAAAGCTAAAGACGTATACGGGAATTTTTTTGAATTTACTGTAACCGCCCGTTATCATTTCTAAGTTAAGGATGACACTATGATAGTAAAAAAATCTAGGATGTTTTTACAGCATCTTCCTCTCTGGCTGTTAGGAGGGATACTTTTCATATCCTGTAAGCAGGATCCTATTTTTTATGCGATTTCTCAAGAAGTTGAACCCATAGCTCCCCGGGTCAGCGGGATGCCTACCAATATTGTGGCGCTCGGTGAAAACCTGTATGTAGCCAGTAGATTTAGCGGAACCATCCATCAATATAGGACAACCGGCTGGGATACGCTGTCGAACCATCCCGGAGGGAAAATTCTTGAGCTGGCGGCCACTGACGCCTATCTTTACGCTTTGACCGGAAACGGGGATCCGAATTCTGCGGCGCTTCACAAAATGGATGAAACCGGCGATTGGCAGCCAATTACCATTGGAGGACTTAATATTCAGACAATTTATGGAGCATCGGATCGTATAGTCGCCTGCGTCATGACTGGAGGCGGTAAGTTTGCTATTTATTCCTTGAAGGATAGCGAAGACGTCCTGGACACAAAATTAAAAGAGGAAACCAATTTTGTGCAGGGTCTTGCGTATTTAGAAGGAACTTTTTATCTTGCCACTGGGGGAGACGGGATTTATACTTTTGGCGATAATTCTGTTCAACAAGCCCCTGGTTCAGCGGGACACAATGTAACGGGAATTATTACGGTTGGGGATACGATAGTAGGGGTCAGCAGAAGCGGCGCAATACTGTACGGTACAACAAGTTTTACCGCTGTATCAGCAGGCGCAGCTTTCACCGGCGCCCTTGGACTCTGGGAAGAAGGGGAAAAAAGACTCCTTCTGGTAGGAATTCAGGGAAGCAGTAATTCCACATCCCATGGCTATCGGGAAATAGTGCTGACTGAGGATGGAAACCTAGAGTCCACGATTAGAATGAACACCCCTGGGGATGATCCGGAATATTCAAGCATTACTAATGTGGATAAATATAACTCTTCTTTGAGAAGGCATCCGATAGTTAGTTTTTTGCAAGCTAAGGATAATGAGAAAACCCTTTTTGCGGCGACCGTTAAAAATGGGCTCTGGTCATATCGGATGCGAAACGGAGAATATGCATGGAATGCCGAAGGTTAGCAGGGAACCGGCTGGTCCCGTGAAAGACCTTTTCACGGTTCAGGGGGCTTCAGAGGGACCTCTTGCAGATCGGATGCGTCCCCAAAGGCTGGACGATATTGTTGGACAGGATCATATTGTCGGACCCGGACGGCTCCTGAGACGGGCTATTCAGGCGGATAGGCTGTCATCGGTGATATTTTACGGTCCTCCGGGTTCAGGTAAAACCAGTCTTGCTCAAGTCATTGCCAATACCACTCGCAGCGCCTTTGAAAGCCTCAATGCGGTCCTAACTGGAATTAAGGATATTCGAGAGGTTATTAATCGGGCTGACGAGGGGCGGCGGCTTTACGGTAAGCGGACTATTCTCTTTGTAGACGAGGTTCACCGCTGGAATAAAGCCCAACAGGACGCGCTTCTTCCTTGGGTGGAAAATGGAACGGTGATCTTTATTGGGGCTACTACGGAAAATCCTTTTTTTGAGGTAAACCCCGCGCTTGTCAGCCGAAGCAGGATATTTCAGATGCGCTCCCTTAAACCAGAAGATTTGCGGGAAACAGTCCGACGGACATTGCAGGATAAGGTTCGAGGCTATGGAAAATGGCGGGTTTCTTTTGAAGAAGGCGCTTTGGAACATCTGATAAACGTTGCCGGCGGCGACGCCCGGAGCCTTCTTAACGCTTTAGAACTGGCTGTAGAAACCAGTCCGCCGGTCTGGCCCCCGGGGGAAGCCGCTGATATCTGGGTATCCTTAGCCGCTGCTGAAGAAAGTATTCAGCGCCGAGCGATACTGTATGATCGAGATGGAGACTATCATTTTGATACCATAAGCGCCTTCATAAAAAGCGTACGAGGCAGCGATCCTGACGCGGCTCTATACTGGCTCGCCAAGATGGTCAGGGCAGGAGAAGACCCATCGTATATTCTTCGGCGCATGATAATTCTTGCAAGCGAAGATATTGGTTTGGCGGATCCTCAGGCAATCAGGGTGGTTATTTCTTGCGCCGAAGGATTTGAACGCATTGGGTTTCCTGAAGGCAGCCTCCTTTTATCTGAAGCTTGTCTTTATCTAGCTACCGCGCCGAAATCCAATACAGCCCTCTCTTTTTTTGACGCTATGAAAGAAGTAGAAAAAGAGGATTCTCAGGTTCCCAATCATCTGCGAGACGATAATCGGGATAAAGAGGGCTTTGGTCACGGAGAAGGGTATATCTATCCTCATGCGTACCGAGATCATTGGGCGGTTCAGCAGTATCTGCCCCGGACATTGAGGGGGAAAGTTTTTTATAATCCTTCTAAGATGGGTTATGAGGGACGGATCCGGGAAGAGGTGTTTCGGAAACGAGAAATCCAGTCTGCTATGATCTTCGGCGGCGCTGCGGCGGAAGAAGTCCTCTCTTGGTCTAGCAATGCTAAAGGCAGAGAAGGCTGGCTCAAACGCCTTGAATCAGGGAGGAGCGCCTTGCTTTCGTCCGATAGAAACCTTATTTTTGAAGGGCGTTCTATTTCCCGGCACGCTCGAATTCTCATCCCCGGAGGGGACGACGGGCTGCTTCTCTGGGAAAGTCTCAGGCGTACTCCAGAAGGGCTTACCGCCGCACTGGTGGAACATGAAATCACGAAGAACAGGCTTCTGGAATACACGGTTTTTTTGGAGGCCCCTGAAAAACCTGAAATTCAGGTTTTTCCTCCTGGAAAACTCCCTGCTCCGGCTGAAACCGGAGTGTTTTTTTCTACTAATATCTTCGATCATATCTTTGCACGGGAAATTTGGAGAAAAGAAGCGGGTTTTGGGGTTTTCCATAGTTTCGCTGAAAAGGCATATAAACTTCTTGCTCCTCAAGGAACTCTCGTAATCCTCCAGTCTCCTCCGGTTTTAGGGGAACGGATTTCTCGAATTTTAGAAGAAGAATGCAGCGTTTATGGGGAAGCCGATTTCATTGCAAGGTTAAAAATTGCAGAAAATTCGTTTTTTATGCCTTCAGAATCCGGGACTGAACGCTGGACCTGGGATGCGGCGGACCTTGAAAAAGCCTTTCAGGATGCGGGCTTTGAAACGACCCTTACCGTGGCGGATCAGCAAGAAGAGCGGCTTATTACAGAGCGGGACTTAAACGCATGGTTTAACAATGTTCATTCAAGCTGGGGAACCTTTGTGGCCGGAATTATCGGAGATATGGATTTTTTCAAAGCAAGAAATTTGCTTCAGGAACGGATAAAACAGGGTCCTTTGGTCTGGAAATGGAAGAGCCTCTTGCTTTTAGGGATCAATCCGGTTGGGCCGCCTTTGGCTTCTTAAAAACCGCAATAATTCCCCGAATTTGGGGGTCTTTAGTTATGAAAAGAAGCAGAACTCCTAAAGCGCCGTAGCATAAGGCGGTAATGATCAGAGGCAGTCCATATCCTATAAATCGTATCCGCCCCGAAAATAATGCAAGGAGCCGGGGACTCAGCCACAAAACCGGCAGCATTGCGATTCCTGAAAAAAAAGCGAGCTTGAGGGTATACCGTAAAACAGAGCGTAAGGTTCTGCCTACGGCGATGCGGGGATTGCGTCTTAGGAAGAACAAGAGCAAGATCGTATTTATTGCGCCTGCCAGAGAGAGCGCAAGGGCTATCCCTGAACCCCGCAGGGGACCGACTAAGACCAAAGCCGACCCGATATTAACCCCAAAAGAGATAATCCCCGCCAGCGAGGGAGAACGAGAGTCGCTTTGCGCGTAGAAAGCCGGCGCGAGAATCCGATTAAGAGCAATGAAGTATAGTCCCGCTATATGAAAAGAAAACGCCCCAAGGGTCAATCGAACTGAATCTTCCCCAAAACTGCGGTTCTGGAAAAGGAGGCGGATCAAGGTTTCCCCTTGAGCAAGCGAAAAGAACGTAATCGGAATCGTGATCAAAGCAATGATATTCATTGCCGTAATAAGCCGTTCATTGTAGGTTTCCCATTGGTTTGATTTTGCGTATTCCGCCAAGTCTGGAAGCAGTACCGTGCCGATAGACACCGCAAAAACCCCTAAGATCAGTTCCTGAAGCCTTAGCGAATATTGCAGGCTCGATACCACCCCTTCGCCGGCGTTTCCCGCCAGCGCGGTGGATACCAGATCGTTGATCTGATACGCCGCCATTCCGATAATTGTCGGCACGATAAGCCTTAATACAGTCTTGACGCCGGAATTACGGAACGCCCGTTTAAGCCCTACGAAAAAAAAAGTATAGCCTTTTTGCACAATAAAAGGAAACTGGATAGCCGCTTCCAGAAATCCCCCGGCAAGAATCCCTATAGCCATAGCTCTGGCGGGGTTTGCTGTGAAAGGCCTCAGGATATAGACTGCGGCGATTGTTACCAGATTGAGCAGAATTGGAGCAAGCCCTGAAGGGGTAAAGATGCGGAGGCTGTTGAGAATACCCTGAAAAAAAGCGGCAAGCGAAATGAACCCCAAAAAAGGAAACATGAGACGAGTCAAAAACACGGTTTCGTCAAAGGCTTTTATTTTGAAGATAGGTACGATCAAGGGGGCGCTGATAATCCCGATCATTACCGCAAGGGTTACGAAAAAGGTAAGAAATGTAAACACACAGGAAAGAAATTCTTTAATCGCCGCCGCTTCTTTTTCCAGAAGGTATTCTTTAAAAGTCGGGATAAAAGCTACTGAAATAGAGCCTTCCGCAAAAAGCCGCCGAAACAGATTAGGGATTAAGAACGCTATTGAAAAAGCGTCTGAAAGCGCGGTGGTTCCTAACAGGCTGGCTTTGACCATTTCCCGCAACAATCCCAGTACGCGAGAAATCAGCGTAAGAAGAGACAGCATAGAACTATGACGCATCATGGAACGGCTGGCGTTTGACATGGCTTATCGTACCTTGAAATACCAATCTTTGCAATAAGTCCTTGCATAGCTAGGATGCGAGTTATATACTTTTAAAAAATAGGTAAAAAACGGAGCCAGCATGTCTACAGCAATAGAACGCATAGAAAAAAAATATCTGATTAATTGGCTGTATAATGAACAGATTCCCTTGGTATATATTCGGAAAGGTGAAGAATATCATTTTTTCATCGAAAAACAGACCAAAGATACACTTTATCTCAAATCAGATCATGTCATACCAGACGTGGAAATCGGAGAACAGATAGATTTGCTCTTTGATTTCAAAGGCAAAACAATTTCGTGCAGTTTTCAGGTGAAGTCCAAACCGGATCTGAAAAACCATAAACATCCGTTCTTCTTGGTGAATATACCGGAAACCTTGCACAAAGATCTGGAACGTTCTTTTGTCAGGGTTCCTTTTCCAGATACCCTACAGATGGAATTTATCTTTGACGACTGGCATCAGCTCCCATGCCCTAAGCTCGATGCTTTTGATATCCCTCAGGAGACAGAGCCTTTGGCGGAATCGAATGTTCGGGATTTGCATAGCGTTATAACTGAACTCAATCTTTGGGCTAAGGAATACAGCGACGGGATTAAAGCTGTCCTTTTTAAAGATACTAAACAGATAAGCCCTGAAGAACAGGTCATTATTAAAACAGGCAAGACTTTGTTTTTGCCCTCTACTCAAGGTCCTTTCATCGAAAAAGATCCATTTCTTCCCAAAAAGCTGATTACCAAAGCGATGTTCAAGGCGTATCTGAAAAGCATCGGCGAGAATCCTTTGCTGCTGGATCGAGGGATAGACAGATTTCTGCAATCTTTGTATGAAAACGGGATTCTTTCTGCAATCTGGATTCCTCTGTTTTTTCATGAATATGTTGTTGGGTATATTCATGTTTGGATTACCACCCCTAACAAGCCTCTGGACTACGCCGTACTGGAGAAGCTCTTTATGTATGCGAGGATGACCGTCAGCGCTTTGGAGTCAAAAGGCTATTTTGAATGTTACCGGGTAAAGCAGGATTTCAGATCAGCCCAAGGCATTACTATAAGTCCCTCTGGACTGAGTTTCTCCTTTGATATTTCAGGATATATGCCGGCTTTACTGCCAAAAAGACGGCTTATCATAAAGCTGCTGTTTCCGAATTATACGGCTGAAGCCGCCGCTCAGATAGTACGCTGGGAAGAAGAAAAATCTTCTATTACTATAATATGCCAATTCTTGGAATTGGGAAACGAGATACTGTCGCGGTTGTTTACATTTCTCTACGGTAGAACCTTGCGGGATCCGGGAGCATCGCTTGTTGTCGGAGCAGTCTGATATAACTTGATTTATCCGGTTCGCCGTAAAACCTCTACCTTTAAGCATGGGGTGTTACGGCGCAACGAAAACGTGTAGTAGAAAACCCGCTTAGAAAAAAAAAGCGGGAAAGAAATAGAAATCTTGGGGAGTAAGCCGGGCAGCCAAAATAAGCCCTAAGCCCTAAAAAATTTTTAGTCCGGAGGTAGCTGCCATGAAAAGAATCATAATTATTCTCTGCTTGGGGCTGTGCGGGATTGTCAGGGGATTTGCCGGACCAGCCCAGAAAGTAGCGTACCCAGGAGATTGGGTCTATGATGCGCTTACGGCTTTGTCTCTGGAACAGGGACGTATCTTTTTTACCAATTCGTCTCTGACTTATGCCCAGATTGAGCTTATGCTTGCTGAAATTGACGAAGCCTCTCTTTCTCAAAGCGGTCTGGCGCTGTACGATCAGATTTATGCGTACCTTAATGAATCCTCTTTTTTGTCATTTCAATCTGATATCATAGATATCAATGTAGATACTGCTTTGCAGCCGGAACTGTATTTTAAAACCAATGAAACCTTTGATTGGGAATACAAACATGGGGATAGACTGCGGTTTTTTACACTTCCCGCAGATATCTCGGTATCTTCTTACCTTATGCTTCAATCGGATTTATATATTGGAGAAAACCGCAGACTCTCAAAGGTCCATGACAATTACTTTAATTTTCCTTTTGATAAGCATATAGACGGGGTTGAGAGTTTTGATACAGATTTTCCTAAACGGGCGTATTTGAGCGCAGGTCTGCCTTTGGGGAAATATTCGGGGATTAATCTCAGGATAGGCGTTGGGGATAACACCTATGGACGGACAAAAACTGGGAGCATTATTATTTCTGATACCATGAAAGGAATAAATTACGCTCAACTGAGTCTTTATTCGCCTTGGATCAAATACACTACTGAAATCATGGAACTTGAAGTAAATAAATATCTCTATCTTCACTATTTCCAAATGCGGCTGTTTAACCGCTTGTCTCTTGGAATTGTTGAAGGAGTCATGGTTAATGCGCCGTTTGAACTCCGCTATCTTAATCCGATGATGATTTTTCACGGCTTTACGGCTTGGTCTGATTATGGGAAATACAATGAAGAGACAGGACAAGAAGGGTTAAAAAGCGGGGATAGCCGGGTTGGTTCTTATGGAGGGGTTATACTGGATTGGAGTCCTTGGAAATATTTTCGGATTTACGGGCTTTTTGGGATGACTGAATTCCAAGGTCCCGGGGAGGTTGGTTCAGATTCAACCGGACCTAATGCCTTTGCCTTTCAGCTTGGTTCTGAGACGTATATTCCTGTTTCCTCTGGACATTGGCGCTTTGGGTTAGAAGGGGTTTACACATATCCTTATATGTATATTCTTGGGCATAAAAATTGGTCTTTTTATCGGGAAGCCAATGAGACAAGTAATCCTTGGAGCCGTGATTGGGTAGGAAATCCGTTTGGTCCTGATTCGATTGTCGGTACGATTTGGGCCGGCTATCAGGATACAAGACTATGGGCTGTTTCGCTTTCATTTCTTTTTGCCGCCCAGGGAGAAAATTCAGAAACTGCTGTTTTTGATTTGCCGGATAACGAATATTATGCTAACACTCCAGAAGAAAACGCTTCAGTTACTCCCACAGGCATCCCTGCATACACCTATTTGATAAATCTTAATGGTAAGTGGTCTGCCTCCAGTTGGCTTCACTTCACGCTGCGGACAAGTTACAAGATCATCTATAACTTTGAGCATATCCAAGAACGTTTAGAACAGGGCTTTGAAATCAGTTTTTCAATCCAATTCACCCCAAAAGGGTTATGGAGCTGGAAAGCGCCTCAGCCTATACGATAAATAATATAATAATAACAAAAATTAAAATAAAATCTTAGACAATTTCATAAAATGGGATAGAAATTAAAGTATAGAAAAAAGTAAAAATAAAAAAGTAATAGGTAAAAAAGTAGCATGAGATATGGCTTCTAGTTAGTCGGTGTACTTGTCAGAGGGGGGATATTCCGATAACTAGAGCCTTTTTTTATTTTGACAACTCCCGATGCCTCAAGGCAGAGGCTTTACGGCGCTTTTGGTAAATGTTCGGCTGTATACCTTTGGACCTTTTCATCATAATCAGGGAGCTGAAAATTCAGCCGGTCAGCAACCGCTGCCGCGGCTTCTTTGAATAGGTCATGACACACGAAAAGCGCCTCTTGGATATGTTCAGCAGTATCAGCGCGGAACGTTTTCAAAAGTTTTTCCCATGTTTTCAGAGGAAGGTATGTATTCATATACTTGTAACAGGGTCCCATATTTACCGAAAAATCGGTTTCAGTACCAATTTTCCAAGAAAACATCCGGAGCAGTTCTTTTCGGATAATCGACAGGTGTTCAGCGGCGTAGAGTAATTCCTGCCGGCATAGCCCTTTAACAATATAGGCGGAAACCCACCAAAACTCATTACAGCAGTCGCTAAAATATGCTGGACTGGGCTTTTTGACCCAATAGTGCTGATCCTTCGGCTCCGGCAGATTGGCAGTCTGCCCATCCTTGTCGAGCAGAATCTTGATGAGCGTATCACTATGGAGATAATTGTTAAGAGCGTTCAAAGGCATGAGGGTTAGATCGATCCTGTTGGCATCTTCAAAAAGCATAAGATACCCAAAGCGGTCTTTAAACGCCGAAGGAAACAGGGACATAGCATCCGGAGTCTGCATGATAATCCGATTTCCAAAATGTTCCAGCCAGCGTTGGTCCTCAATAAAAGGCTTCATAGCCGTAACCAGATACACAATATCATAGTCTTGAAACCTGTCTCGCGGGGCTTTGGGATTTGTTCGGGAACCATTCATGCCTACTACCCGAATCCGTTCATCCTGCCTTGCACATGAAAGAATCAGCTCCATCATCTCTTGTTCAGTCCGCATAGTCATCTTTTCGTTATTCTTCCTTTTTCAATAATTTATTATAGATCCCATAATTTTCCAGGATTCTTTTATAACACTGAATCCCCGCAAAGGGCATTTATCGCCGCCTTTTCTCCGTGGATCTGTTCAGACTGGGCTGTGAACCGCCCCGGGCCCGCGTAAGCCGGGACTACCAGAATTTCCGGTTGGAAAACGGCGGTGTTACTTTTACATCTTCACCGGAAGGTTCAATAACGTAGAAACCCTGTTTTAAGGCGTATGTCTTTACCTCTTCACCGGCGACCGCAGCGGCTAGTGATCCATAAAACTTCCGGTCGTCTCCGTGCAGATCCGCGTAAGCCCGGATTTTTTCCATACGTTTAATGTGTTCGTCAATATTGTCGGTCTTGAGATGTATCTTCACCTCAACCGCCATAGCCTCGCCGCCGTTTTCCAGAAGCGCGTCTATCTCCGCGTGTATACGATGTTCCTTATCGTCGAGATTTACGTTCTCGCTCAATTTACTGAAATTAAAGCCGTATTTTTTGAATTTTTCCTTCAAATTGGGGACAAGGGTATGTTCAGCGAATTCCCCGAACCGGTTGCCCAGATGTCCGACCGCTTTTTGAAGCTCTGCGATGTTTTTCTCTGTGTTTACCTGAAACGCCTCTGTACTTGCCCGAAGCTCTGCGATGTTCTTTTCTGTGCTTGCCCGAAACGCCTCTGTGTTTACCTGAAACGCCTCTGTACTTGCCCGAAGCTCTGTGATGTTCTTTTCTGTGCTTGCCCGAAGCTCTGTGATGTTCTTTTCTGTGCTTGCCCGAAGCTCTGCGATGTTCTTTTCTGTGCTTGCCTGAAACGCCGCAAGTCCTTTTGCGTTCTCTTCCTGAATTTTTTCGGTTCTGTCTAAGGTTTCCCAAATACGCTTGTACAGCGGGGACTTTCGTTTCTTCCTTCCTATAGTCATAACGTCTCCACTTCTAAAAATATGCCGTTTCAGAGGGCCGGTCAAGATATTCCACCGTAAGTCCGCACTTGCCGTCTTTGCTCCCCGCAAGGCGCTTTGCCAAACGCGCCGCTGGTTCCGCAGGCTATAGCGCCTGCTTGGTAATCCTACCCGTCAAAAAGGCAGTGTGCGCCGTACTTTGCATGTTGCTTTATTCTTTTTTACAGGATATTATCAGTTTTGTTTTTTATTGTTTCGAATAAGGTACAAATAGTATCAACAAGAAAAAATAAGGTGGACTTTACCCTGTTAGGTAGAGAGAATTAAGCGGTCAAGTTCCATGGAAATCCGTTATGCCCACAATAGTCAAGAGCCTAATGTAAACGGATTCGGTTATAATACGCCTCGATGCACATGAATAACGGCTGCCGAACTTCGGCTTCCGGGTGTTTACCGCCCGCTGTTTCCAATTGCGCTATGGACTGTTCCAGCCGTTTAAGGTTCACCGGATTATAAAACGGGTCGGGACGGGTCGTTACAACAAATGGGATACCTCCCCTGCCGGAGAGACTGCCGGATAAAAATGGTAAAGGCTCCCGAAAGAGTAAGCCCAAGTTCGTTAAAGAGCTGTTCAGCCTCGATTTTCAAGTTGTCGTCAATTCGTATACTAATCTGTGCCATACGGCAAACTTTTGTAATTCAAAATATACCATTTGGTATGATTTGTCAATGAAATGATTGTATATGTTGTTGTTTGCCGGAAATTTCCTTCCTATTACGCCCGCTCTGCTAATCCGTCTTGAAAGTAGGAAATATCTGGCTATGGAGTTGAATACTTTGGAATTAAAATGGCATGGCGGGAGCAGCCCCGGAGCCGTCATTCAGGGCTGAGGGATTATTTTTCACCTACTTTAAAGGTAAAAACTGTCAATAATTTATGAATATTTGTAGACATAATTTTTATAAACTCATATAATTCTTTATATAACAAATAATTATGTTGATATATACACCTAACATATCAATATACGAATATAAATTGTAAGGATATCATGAATAACAATCATAAAGACCAGCCTTGGATTTTTAACCAAGCTATTGAGGCGGAACAAACCGCTCCTGGGGTGAGCCGTAAAGTGCTTGCCTATTGCGACGCTCTGATGTGCGTGGAAAACCATTTTGAAACCGGCGCGGCCGGCGCGCTTCACCATCACCCCCATACCCAGATTACCTATGTAGCTGAAGGCAGATTCCGCTTTACTATTGGAGATGAAACCCATGAAGTAACCAAAGGAGACGCCCTTTTAAAACAAAACGCCGTTATACATGGGTGCGAATGTCTTGAAAAAGGCGTATTAATCGATTTTTTCACGCCTCTTAGACAAGATTTTTTATCGAAACTGCCGTAAAGCCTTATAAAAAAACCCCTTTGGCATTTAGGCAAAAAGACTAGGTGATAATGAGCATATTGAAAGACCTACCCACGCAGCCTGGGGAAGTAACGTCTATGGATATGGCGGCTCTGGCTCTTGGCAACAAGCGTGAAACCGCCGTAGAAATACCTGCTTAGAAAAAAAAAGCGGGAAGGAAGTAGAAATCTTAGGGAACAAGCCGGGCAATCGACCCAAGCCCTAGAAAAAACCTTTAGGCAGGGGGCATCTGACCGAATTAACCCACGAAAACAGGAGTGAGGAACTGAGTCCTCACTCGGTTGTCCTTATTTGATAAATCCCTTGGTTTTGAGCAGTTCCGCATTCAGAATGCCGCCGCCGGCGGCGCCTCTAACGGTATTGTGAGAGAGTCCTACAAAACGGAGGTCAAAAATGTTGCAGGGACGAATCCGTCCTACGGTCGCCGCCATAGCCTTGTCGGTGTCCCGATCTTTTCTTGGCTGAGGACGATCCGCTTCTTCCCGCAGAATAATGGGATGTTTAGGCGCCATAGGAAGGTCCAACTCTTGGGGCAGACTGGTAAAAGACGCCCAAATCTGTTTTACCTCCTCAATCGACGGTTTTTGAGTACCAAATTCCAGACTGACACACGCGGTATGCCCGTCTGTTACAGGTACGCGGTTACAATGAGCGCTGATCTTGGGATACTCGGCGTTCTGAAAAACCCCGTTACTGATAGAACCAAAAATTTTAAGAGGCTCCTCCTCGGATTTTTCTTCTTCTCCTCCAATGTAGGGAACTACATTGTCGATGACGTTTAGACTCGGTACTCCCGGATAGCCCGCGCCGGAAAGCGCCTGCATCGTTGTTACTATCACCCGCTGAATCTGATAGCCTGCTTTGATAAGCGCCCAGATCGGCGTAGTATAGCTTTGAATGGAACAATTCGGCTTGACCGCGATAAAGCCCTTATCCCAGCCCCTTGATTTCCGCTGGAGGGGAATAATATCCGCATGGTGGGGATTCACCTCGGCAATGAGTACCGGCACGTCCTGAGTCCAGCGGTTTGCGGAAGCATTGGAAATAACCGGAATCCCCGCGGCGGCATAGCGTTCCTCCAGAGTTTTAACCGCGTCTTTTTCCATTTCAAGCGCGGAAAACACAAAGCTCAAATCTCCCCGCTTAACCGCTTCCTCGGCGCGAGATACCTGATTAGCGTCTTCCACAATAAGCGATTCTACGCCGTTGCCCCACATTTTTGTATGATGCCAGCGTCCGGCGGTTACGTCTTTATATGCTTTACCAGCGCTCCGAGGGGAAGCGGCTACATACCGCACTTCAAACCAGGGATGTTCCGCAAGAAGGGCAATATATTGCTGCCCTACCAAGCCGGTTGCTCCAAGTATTCCAACCGGAATTTTAGTCATATAGGTTCTCCTTACTATTTAATAAAATCGAAGCTCAATGGCAGCTTTCTGCCATGGAACAGGCGAATCCTCGAAAAAATCCACAGCTTGTACCAGTCTGGGGAACTGAAATCCGTGTTAATCTGTGGACCTCATAGAGGTATTCTTAAAGGCAACAACTATATATACGCGAAGCCGCTCCTTAGAAACCGGACAGGGTAAACCCTAGTTCCTCTAACGCCGCTTTGAGCACAGGTTCGCTGCGTTTCGATAAGGGACCCAGAGGAAGCCTCACAGGCCCTCCGGGAAGTCCCGCCCAGGTCATAGCGGTCTTAATGGGGATCGGGTTAGTTTCAATAAAAGCCGCTTTGATAAACGGCAGCAACTCATAGTGAAGCCTTCGACATTCCGCAAAATTTCCCTCAAGTCCGGCTTTGGTCAGAGCTGCAATTTTATCCGGCACAAGATTGGATATAACCGATACAATGCCGTCCCCTCCAAGGGCGAGGAGCGGCAGGGTAAACCCGTCGTCCCCAGAGAGAACCCCAAAAGAACCGGCTTCAGCTTTTCGCCGGTCCCGGACATCCCGAATAATATCCCCCATCTGGGTAATATCCCCGGAAGATTCTTTCACCCCGATAATTCCGGGAATCTGGGAAACCTGTTCCATAAGCGGCGCGGGAATATTCCGGCCGGTTCGGGAAGCGATGTTGTAGACGACAATAGGCAGCCCTCCCTGTTGGGCTGTTGCTTCAAAATGCCGAAGCAGTCCGGTGTCATTCGGTTTATTGTAATACGGGGTGACCACTAAGGCGGCGTCAGCTCCCAAGGATTTTACGTGTTTGGTGTATTCAATCGTATGTTTCGTAGCATTAGAACCAGTCCCCACGATAATAGGAACCTGTCCTTTCGCTTCCTTGACCGCAATCTGAAGCAGCGTATCCTTTTCTTCCTGCTCCAACGTCGGGGTTTCCCCGGTGGTTCCCAGAGGAACCAGACCGTCAATGCCTGCTTCAAGCTGGAAATTGATGAGTCTGCGAAATCCCTCATAGTCTACCTCACCAGTTTCCTTCATAGGGGTAATCAGCGCGGTAAAAGCGCCTCTTAACTGTATCATAATCTATAAGTTTATCAAAAACCGTATAAATATGCAATGGAGCAAAACCCTCACTTGAAAGGATTCCCTGCTTGGGATAAACAGTATCGAAACCGCTGTAAAACCTTATAGAAAAACCCCTTTGACATATAGGCAAAGACTAGGTGATAATGAGCATAAGACCTACCCACAGGGCGTGGGGAAGTAACGTCTATGGATATGGAGGCTCCGGCTCTTGGAAACAGGAGTGAAACCGCCGTAGAAATACCCGCTTAGAAAAAAGAAAAAAGAAAAAAGAAAAAAAAGAAAAGAGCGGGAAGAAAGCTGAAATCTTAGGGAACAAGCCGGGCAGCCGACCCAAGCCCTAGAAAAAATCTTTAGGCAGGGGGAGCTGACGATTCAATACTTACTATTTGATCTGGACAATACCTTGTATTCAGCCCGGTATAGGCTGGAGGATAATGTATATCAACGTATAGCCGAATTTATCGCCGCCTATCTGGGGGTTTCGCCGGAAGAGGGTATGCGCCAGCGGTATGAACAGATTGGTCAGTACGGCACTGCCTTGGAATGGCTGAGAGCTGAAAAGGGGTTTATGGATATTGAAGCCTACTACGCCGCGATTCACCCCCCAAACGAAGCGGATTCTTTGCCCCAAGACCCTAAACTCAGAACGTTTCTTGAATCCCTTCATCTGCCTCTGGGGATACTTACCAATTCTCCCAGAGAACATGCGGATCGAATTCTTGATAAACTAGGGGTTTCCGATCTGTTTACTCATGTCTTTGACATACGCTGGAATCAATTCAGGGGAAAACCCGCGCCGGAAGCGTTCCGCCGGGTTCTTGAGGTCTTAGGGACTCGTCCGGAAACAACGCTTTTTATTGACGACATGCCCCGCTGCGTGGAGGGCTACTGTGGAATACGCGGAAAAGGACTGCTTCTGGACGAAGGCGGCATATACCCTGACTATCCGGGGGACCGAATCCGAACGCTGCCGGAACTCAGGTTTTTTTTATCATAACCGCCGTAAAACCCCGGGATTTTGAGCGGGATTTTACGGAGTTTTTACGAAAACCAAGCTATACCCCTGGCAGGTATCGTTGAAGCAAGACTCCCCACGCCTAAAGGCGGGGGGAGTCGGTCTTTCTTAACAAGACACGGGGCTGCTGCCGCGTTTTGTATAACCTTATGCTCCCTGCAAGACAGGGAGATATGCTTGTTTTGCAGCACCTCCCCCTACTTCGATTTCAAGGATTTCCTTGTTTTGCAGTACCCTTTCCCGACTTTAAAGCGCCCCTTCCCGGTTCTGAAAGGGAACATAAACTGACGGATACGCGCCTCTGGACCCAGAAGGTTCTAAAAAAAAGAGAAAACCGGTACTTTAGTACCTTTTAGTATGGGCAAAGGGATTTTATACTTTGTTAAATCTTAAATATACCGGAGAAATAAATGAAAAAAACAATGAACCTTATCCTGCGGTCAGCGCTGATTGCCATTGGCATATCGGCGCTTATCTCTTGCGGAGGAAACAAAAAAGAAACCCCGCCGGCAGCCGCAAAAACAGCGGATCCTAACGCGCCGGTTGCTTTGACGGTGTGGTGTTGGGACCCTAATTTCAATGTATACGCGATGAATGAAGCCGCGAAAATATACCGGCGGGATCATCCTAACGTAACGGTAAACGTCCTGGATATTACCGAATTGGAACAGAAAATTACCACCGCCCTTTCCGCAGGTGAAACCGCAAATCTGCCGGATATAGTGCTGAATCAGGATAACTCTATCCAGCGATTCATCCAAACCTTTCCCGGCGCGTATGTGCCCCTTAACGGCAAAGTTGATCTCAGTAAATTCGCGCAATTCAAACTTGACGTCGGCAGTTATGAAGGCAGCAATTACGGCGTACCCTTTGATAACGGCGCGACCGCGACGTTTATCCGGCGGGACATTGTGGAACAGGCGGGATTACAGGTGCAGGATTTCAACGATATTACCTGGGAACGGTTTATTGAATTAGGCAAAATCATTAAGGAAAAAACCGGAGTCACCATGATCTCAACCCAAGGAGGAACTAATGATTTCATTATGATCATGCTCCAAAGCGCGGGACAATGGTTTTTTGACGAACAAGGCGTGGTCAATATCAAAAATAATGCCGCGTTACGGTCCGCTATCGAGACCTATCGTGAACTCGTCAATACCGGGGTATGTCTTGAAGTGGCGGACTGGAATGCGTATATCGCTACCCTGAACAATGGAACTGTCGCGTCTACGATTCAAGGCTGCTGGATCATCGGTTCAATCACTCCTGAAACGTCCCAGTCGGGAAAGTGGGGGGTCGTCAATACGCCGCGTCTCGACATTCCCGGAGGGGTAAACTACTCAAGCCAAGGCGGGTCCGGCTGGATGGTGATGGCGAACTCAAAGCATCCAGAGACAGCGATGGATTTTCTTAATAAGACTTTTGCCGGAAGCGTAGAACTCTACGAAACGATTCTGCCCGCTTCAGGAGCTATCGGAACATGGCTTCCTGCCGGGGAATCAACGGTTTATGAACAGCCCCATGAGTTTTTCGGGGGACAAAAAATCTACGAAGATTTGGTAAGCTATGCGGGAAAAGTACCCCGGGTAAAATTCGGGGTGTTCAATTATGAAGCCCGGGACGCGGTTGTACGGGCGGTAGCGGAAATCATGCGGGGAGCTTCCATTGACGCGGCCCTTGATGCAGCTCAAAAATCACTCGAATTCATCATAGAACAATAAGCGTTTTTTTCTAAAGCGGAAGGTCCTTTGAGGACTCCGTTTTAGAAAGATTATATGAAGGAGGCCTCTCATGCAAGCTAAAAGTTTAGAAAAGAAATACGCGGTGTGGGGATGGATTTTTGTAGCTCCCGCAACGTTTTTGATTATCATTATGTCTTTTTTCCCTATGGCTCAAGCGTTTGTACTTTCTCTTCAATCCGGGCGGGGCGCCAATCTGCGGTTTACTGGTTTGCGGAACTATATGCGGCTTTTTCAGGATGAACAGTTTCTCAGTTCTGTGGCGAATGTTTTTATATATCTGATTTTTCAGGTTCCCATTATGCTTTTGCTGGCGCTGATTCTCTCGTCGATTCTGAATAACCCGAAACTTGCCTTCAAAGGCGCTTTCAGGACCTTAGTATTTCTTCCCTGCGTTGCGGGTTTGGTATCCGCCGCGATTATCTTTAAGTCGTTTTTTTCTGTAGACGGCATTGTTAATGTTATTTTTCTTAAACTGGGCATCATAAATGATCCGGTTAGCTGGCTGACCGATCCGGTCTGGGCGAAGATCATTATCATTCTGGTTATTACCTGGAGATGGACCGGTTACAATACGATATTTTACCTTGCAGGGCTGCAAAATATAGATACTTCAGTTTATGAAGCCGCAAAAATCGACGGCGCTAACGCGGCGCAGCAATTCTTCAATATCACCATACCTCTCTTAAAACCAGTGATTGTGCTCACTACCATCATGTCTACCAATGGAACTTTACAGCTTTTTGATGAAGTAAAGAACATCACCAACGGCGGTCCAGGCACAGCAACTATCACCATATCTCAGTACATCTACAATCTTTCTTTTGTATACAGCCCTCAATTCGGCTACGCCGCTTCGGTCTCGTATACTATCTTGATAATGGTTGCGCTGCTGTCTTTTATCCAGATGAAAATAGGAGATAAAACATGAAAAAAAGGTATAACGTTTCTAATCTGATCCTTTATGGGTTTCTCGGTCTTACTGTTTTAGCCTCGGCATTTCCTTTTTTCTGGATGATTTCAGGAGCTACCAATAAAAGCGTAGATATTGTCCGGGGAAATGTATTTCCGGGATTGTATTTGGCGGAAAACATTAAAACCTTATTTACTACCGCAGCTTTAGGCAGAGCGTTTTTGAATTCTCTGCGGAATACTGTCAGCGGCACGATTGCAAGTTTGTTTATCTGTTCTCTGGCGGGCTATGGATTCCAGATTTATCGGGATAAAGCAAAAGACCGGCTTATGACGGTACTGCTTCTGTCTATGATGGTTCCTTTCGCGGCGGTAATGATACCTCTGTTCAGAATGTTCAGTCAGGCGAAACTTCTGAATACCACTCTGGGGATTATTCTGCCTTCTCTGTCAACGGCGTTTCTGATTTTCTTTTTCAGACAGAATTCCGTATCTTTCCCAATGGAAATTGTGCAGGCCGCCAGAGTTGACGGACTTGGAGAATTCGGCATTTACGCCCGGATATATGTTCCGGTAATGACTCCTACGTTTGCCGCCGCCGGGATCATTACCTTCATGGGGGGCTGGAATAATTATCTGTGGCCTCTTATTGTTTTGCTGAAACAAGAAAGTCAAACCATGCCGCTGCTGATAGCCGCCATCACCGCGGGATATACTGTTGATTACGGTATGCTGATGCTGGCGGTTACTATCTGTACCTTACCGACGGTTATCATATTCTTTACCCAGCAGAAACACTTTGTGGCGGGTATCTTGGGTTCAGTAAAATAATCTGATTTTCCTAAAAACGGCTGTTTTTATTTTTTATAACAGCCGCCGCCGCAGGAGGAGAGGGGATTAATGGATGAACAAAAAATCTTTTTAAAAATAATTCCCGCTTTTATTACAACAGGACTGCTCTGTTTATGCGGTGTATTATTCACCTCAAAGTATATGTATAGCCCCTCGGTACTGCCGTTAATTTTTGATTTCAATGAAGCCAACAACCGGCTGCTTTTCTCTCTTAATTTTTACGTTCCTTTTATGATATGCGCTGTTTCTCTTTATACCTGCCTCTTCGCCTCGGATTTTTTTATTCGATGGATAGGGGTTATCGCCGGATTTTTATCCGCAGTCCTTTGCGTTTACAGTTTGAATGATTTATTTTCTATTACAATCTGTATATATACCGCATACAACGTTACTATTTCTATATCTTTTACCGCGCCGAAAAATTGCCTGTTAGTCCTCGTTTGTATTCCTTTATACATTGTTTTTCTTTTTCATCCCCAATTCTTAGGCTCAAACCCTGGGGGAATCGGCTTTGTCAATCCCGGTCTTTCAGAAACAATCGTGATAATAGCTGAACTGCTTATTGTTTCAATAGGGATGATCCTGCTGCGTTTTTTTGTAGATAAATACAAACACGCCCAGGCGGTTATCAATCATTTGCGTTTAGTAGAAAGACAGATGGTTTTGGTGAATCACCGCCTGCAAGAACTGGCGAAAAACCGGGGCGAAGAAGCGGTAAAACAAGATCGGCTGCGTTTTACCCGAGACCTGCATGACGGGTGCGGGTACGCTTTTACTAATATCATCGCCGTAACCGATGCCGCAGTAAGCTGCGGCGACATGGAACATGGACACGCTCAGGAAATATTTCAGCGTATCAGAAACCTTGCAACCGAAGGGCTGCGGGAGACAAGAGAAACCCTGCGGCTTATCCGCAGCATACAGGAACCGTCTATGAAAAGTATTGATACTATTTATCAGCTTAAAACGGTTTTTCAGGAAGTTACGGGTATTCAGGTACAGATTGAGTGGGGTAATATGCGGCATGATTACGGTCCGGCTATAACTCAGGCTCTTGCCCGAATTGTACAGGAAGCCTTTACTAATTCAGTGCGTCATGGACAGGCGACTAGGATTCTGCTTCAATTTTGGGAATTTTCTGAAGAGTTCAATATGACCGTAACAGATAACGGCGTAGGCGCTTCGGGGATAGTAAAAGGGATAGGGCTTGCCGGTATGGAGGAGCGCCTTGAATCAGTACAGGGGAAACTAAAAGTATCCCTGCCTCAGGAAGGCGGCTTTAGGCTTGATATCAGCATACCTTTATAAAAAGAGTAAAAAATATAATATGAGTGAACCAAAACTGAAAATTTTATTAGCCGACGATCAGCGGGTCTTTGCGGAAAGCCTCTGTACGTTCTTATCTAACTATGCGGAAGATATGACGGTTATCGGCATTGCTTTGAATGGAAAAGAAGCAGTTTCCATGACTTGTGAATACCATCCGGATATTATTTTAATGGACGTGCGTATGCCGGAAATGGACGGCGTAGAAGCGGTACGGATTATCAAACAAAAAGAGCCGGAAATTAAAATCATCATGCTTTCCACCTATCATGAAGATGAATTCGTCAGGACTTCGCTGCTTGCCGGTTCTTCAGGGTATCTTTTAAAAGACATATCCCCTACGGAACTAATTACCGCAATTCGGGCGCTCCAAAACAACATTATCCAAATATCCCCGGAAATCGCCCGAAGTATGGTGCAGCAGCGGTATACCGGGCAGGACAAAAATAAAGATAGCAAAACTATTCCAGGATCAGAATCCCTGCCTTGGCTTAAAACCCTGACCAATCGGGAACGGGAAATTTTTACCTTTTTAGCAACCGGCTATGATAACGAACAAATCGCCCGGACCCTTAACCTAGCGATTCAAACCGTCAAAAATCAGGTGAGCATTATATACTCAAAATTGGGAGTAAAAGATCGGTTTGAAATTATCCGTTTGGCAAACCGGCGGTAACGCCGCCTCTCTTGTCCAGTTTTGAAGCACTCCCCAGCAGCACAGGATGTTGTGCCTCCGCCCTATTGGGGGCTTGCTATTTTTTTCAAGTTACAGTATGCTAATAGTATTAAATCATACTAACATGATATAAGGAACCAATTATGCGATTATCCAATGCTCCCCAGGGAGCTTCTTTTTCAGTGGTGAAAGTTACCCTCGGCAAAGAAGTGGGAAAACGGCTGGCTGACATGGGCTTCACCGAAGGCGCTGAAGGCGCGGTTGTCCGGGCGGGATTCTTACAAGGACCCCTGCAAATCCATATTCGGGGCTATGATATTCTCATCCGCCGGTTTGAAGCCGCCGGGATCGAGGTTGAACCCGGGGCGGTTCAGAACCCCCAAGCCCAGAGGAACCCAGCGGTATGAGCGGCGCCGTCCAGAAGGTTTTGCGGATCGCCCTGGCGGGAAATCCTAACGCGGGAAAGACCAGCTTGTTCAACGCCCTCACCGGCGCGCACCACAAGGTTGGCAATTATCCCGGGGTTACAGTGGAAAAACGGGAAGGATTGCGGGTTCGCGGGGATTGGCAGTACCATTTCATTGATCTCCCCGGGGTTTACAGCCTTACCGCGTATTCTATTGACGAAGTAGTGGCTCGGGATTTTATCCTTGAGGAAAAACCGGATATGATCGTTGACGTTTTGGATTCCACGAACCTTGAACGGAATCTGTACCTCTGCCTTCAAATCCAAGAACTGGGGATTCCGGTTATCGGGGCTCTCAATATGAGCGACGAAGCCGGGGCGAAGGGCCTTCAAATCGACGAAAAACGCCTTTCCGATACCCTCGGAATCCCGATGATCAAAACCGTCGGCACAAAAGGAAGCGGAACCGACGCGCTCCTTGATTGTATTGACCGGGTAAAAGCCCAAACCAGGGAAACCCCCGGGGGGCGGCGGATAAATTACAAAGAGGAGATTGAATCAAAGCTGGAGATTCTCCAAAAACTCATTGCTGAAGATAAGGCTTTCGCGGCAAAGTACCCGGTTCGATGGCTTGGGGTGAAACTTCTGGAAAAAGACGCAAACGCCTATGAGCGGCTGAAAGAACATTCAAAGCCCCAGGTCATTGAAGCCGCGGCCCGGGATGCCGTAACCTGGCTGGACGCCCATTTCGGCAAAGATTCGGAGATTATCGTTTCTGAGCAGCGGTACGGGTATATCCGCGGGGCGGTACAAGAGGCGGTGCGGATAACCAAAACCCCGGATTTTTCGCTGACCGAACGGATCGACAAGATCATTATGAATCCTTTTCTTGCCCTGCCGATTTTTGTTTTTGTCCTGTGGAGCGTGTTTCAGCTTACCTTTATGCTGGGCGAATATCCTATGCTGGCTCTGGAGAGCTTTTTCAGCGCCCTAAGCAATGGGCTTAACACAGCTCTTGGGGATACGCTGCTCCGCTCCCTGGTGGTAGACGGCGTTATTGGCGGCGTAGGCGGGGTATTGTCCTTTGTTCCCCTTATTGTGATTCTCTTTTTTCTCCTGTCTATTCTGGAAGACACCGGTTATATGTCGAGAGCGGCTTTCGCCACCGACAAGCTGCTTCACGCCTTTGGACTCCACGGGCAGTCGATTTTTCCCATGATGCTGGGGTTCGGCTGCTCGGTTCCCGCGGTGATGGCGTCGAGAACCTTGAAAAACCCGCGGGATCGGATTATTACGGTGATCATTACCCCGATGATGAGCTGCGGCGCGAAACTGCCGGTCCATGTACTCCTTGCGGCGGCGTTTTTTCCTGATAATCCGGCGGATATGGTGATGGGCATCTACGGCGTCGGGGTTGTTTTAGCCCTTTTATCCGCATTGGTTCTCAAACGGACGGTCCTGAAAGGGGACCCTACGCCGTTTGTCATGGAACTGCCTCCGTACCGGGCCCCTACGCTTCAGGGCGTCCTGTGGCATGTGTGGGAAAAAACATGGCAGTATGTGAAAAAAGCGGGAACCATTATTCTAGCATCGGCGATTCTGATCTGGGGGGTCACCACGTTTCCCCGCTATGAAATCTCTGACGAAGCGTATCAGACCTTGGAAGATACCTTCAGGGCTGAAAACCCTGAGGCTGACAGCGAAACCCGGGATGCGTGGCTTGACACGATTATCACCCAAAACGCCTTGGAATACAGTTACGCCGGGCGGCTGGGCAGGTTCATTGAGCCGGTATTCCGGTCTATGGGCTTTAACTGGAGGATCGCCGCCGCTTCGGTTACGGGATTCGCCGCCAAGGAGGTGATTGTTTCGACTCTGGGGATTCTCTACCGGGTAGGGACTGAAGAAACCGAGGAAAGCGAAGGCTTGCGGGACGCTATCCGGGAGGATCCGGACATGACTCCTTTGACGGCGGTGGTGTTTATGATCTTTACGCTGATCATTCCGCCGTGTTTCGCGGCTCTTGCGACGATACGGGCGGAAATCGGCTGGAAGTGGTTCGGCTTTGAAATCGGGTTTCTCTTGATTTTGGGCTGGACCCTCTGCTCCGTCATCTACCAAGCGGGAAGGGCCCTGGGGTACTAACCCTGCTTAGGACAGCAGGCGGATTCTGACTATCAAGGGAACCGCCTGCTGTCCGGGTATGGTCATTTTATCAGTAAACTTGCCAACGATGGTATAGATATGAAGTTCCCAATGGCGCCGCCAACGGAAGAAAGAAAAAAAACTAATAACGCTTTGGTTATACGGTTCCGATAGAGTCCTTTCAGACTTACAATGTCGTCGGAAATGGTTTCCGTATCTGAAACCCGGGGTTTTCGCAAGGTAACTTCCGTAAGACCTGAGAAAAAACCTACTGCGATAAAAGGACTGATCGTACCGATAGGAGCGCCGATGAAGGAAACGATAATCGAGAGGGGATGTCCCAAGGCAATAAGCGCCCCCAGAGCGGCAAGAGACCCGTTGAGCAGGACCCAACGGAGAAGCATTTCAAGACTCACTGCTGGACCTACCTGAAAAAATCCTAGTCCTATGAACAGTACAATGAGGATTGGTATGATCCAGCCCGCGGCTTTTGAGATGCCTCCAGAAGGGGGGATTACATCCAAATCAGACACGTCTTCTTTGATTTCACCGGCGCTTATCTTTTCCAGATGGGCTTTAATCCCCAGAAGATGTCCTGCTCCCACAACGGCTACTTGCTTTTTTATGGTTCCAGAAGGGCTATCCCCAGTGCTGGTCCAGATTTTGGCGGCTAGGTAGCGATCCCGCTCGTCAATCAGGGTTGCTTTGACTTCAGGCAGGTAATCAGCTAACTCGGACATCATACCTTCAAGTTCATTACGTTTTTTCATATTTTCGATTTCTTCTTCACTTAACTTTTCAGAAGAAAATGCGCTGGATAAAAGGGAAGCGAGGAGCTTGCATTTGCTCCATAAACTGCACCGCGCCCAGGCTCGTCGAAGGGTTGTCTGTACTTCTCGGTCGCAGAAGGCGTAAGGAATTCCCAGTTCTTGGGCGGTTTCGATTGCGGTTTTCATTTCTTCTCCGGGTTTAACCCCTATGGTAGTACCTAAACGGCGCTGAAAACCAGACAATATCAGATTGGCGATAAGCAGAAAGCCTTTGCCTTCTTTTAAAATTCGAGCCAAATCCAAGGTTTCCCAGTGTTCTTTGTCAGCTATGGACTTATATCTGCCTGCATCCAGTTCAACGCAGACCATATCAGGGGGATCTTCCCGGATTATCTGATTTACTTCTTCAATACTTTCCCGGGAAACATGAGCGGTTCCGATAAGTATGATTTCCCTATTTTCAAGGGCAACGGTTATACGAGTATCATTCATTGCCGATAGTATACTAGTTTTGAGGCGGAGGGTATAGAGCGGATGTTGAGGATTCCTTATCTTTACTTCCCTCTTGTAATTTATCTAATAATTTGATACGATTAGGATAAACCTTCGGACGCCAGGAAGAGGTTCCATCTTAAATGCAAAGGAGATATTCAAGTGCCTTGTGGAAGAAAACGTAAATTACGAAAAATTGCAACACATAAGCGCAAGAAGAAACTTAGAAGGAATCGACACAAGAATAAGTAACGTACCTTCTGTAACAGAGCCGCAGTATTGGGCTGCGGCTTATATATGATTTCAATGCGGTTAAAATTTATTAATTTCTCGATTTTTGCTGATAAAAATAATATCATGAGCTATATTTGATAGATAAGATGTATGAAACTAAATCCTTGTTAAGTCAAATTTCTGAACCAGGGGATTTGAAAAAACTTTCTCTCTCTGAATTGAACCGGCTTGGGACTGAAATTCGTGAAATAATTGTGTCTACAGTGAGCAAAAACGGAGGGCATCTGGCTTCTAATTTAGGGGTTGTAGAGCTGACTATCGCGCTGCATCGGGTTTTTGATTCCCCGGAAGATAAAATTGTCTGGGATGTAGGGCATCAGTGTTATACCCATAAGCTGCTTACTGGAAGGTACGCTGAATTTGATACGCTTCGACAGTTTGGCGGATTGGCAGGATTTCCTAAACGTACTGAAAGTATTCATGACGCTTTTGATACAGGTCATGCTTCTACCTCAATTTCAGCCGCTTTGGGTCTATTAGCTGGGGAACAGTTTAATGGGGGTCAGCATCGGGTTGTCGCGGTTATTGGAGACGGAGCGCTGACCGGCGGGCTTGCCTATGAAGCCCTTTCTCATGCGGGACAACTAGGACTGCCATTAGTGGTTATTCTCAATGATAATAAGATGGCTATTAGTCCCAATGTGGGAGGGCTTTCTAAGTATTTAAGCCGGCTCTCTATGAAAGCTAAATACCAGCGTTTCCGCCGCACCTTTGATTCTATGGCGAAACGTCTGCCTTTGATAGGAGACGTTTTTTTTGATATGGTAGTCCGTCTCAAGCGGGCGGTAAAAGCGGTGTTTTATACGGATAATTTCTTTGTAGACTTAGGTTTTGAGTATGTAGGACCTATTGAAGGGCATAATATTCAGCAGCTCGAAGGAGTGTTGCAGGACGTACGGCGCTTAGATCGTCCGGTAGTAGTCCATGTGATTACTCGGAAAGGTAAAGGCTACGGCTTTGCTGAAGACGATCCCGGCAGTTATCATGGGGTTTCCTCGTTTTCCGTAACCGGCGGTTTAACGGTAAAGGAAGCTGATCCGGTTGGGGCTGGACCAAAAAGCGCTCCAAAACTGACTAAGACATCCCGAGTAACCCCTATGCCGTCTCCGCCGGTGATAAGCCCTGGGAAAAAATCCTTTACCGATTGCTTCAGCCGGGCGATTTTGGACGCTGGGGCCCGGGATAATCGGGTAATGGCAATCACTGCGGCTATGGAGAAAGGTACAGGACTTTCTCCCTTTAAGACGGCTTTTCCAAAGCGTTTTTTTGACGTCGGCATTGCGGAAGAACATGCGGTTACCTTTGCCGCAGGGCTTGCCGCTCAAGGACTGCGGCCGGTGACCGCTATTTACTCAACCTTTATACAGCGGGCTATTGACCAAGTGATCCATGATGTTGCGCTCCAAAGGCTGCCGGTAATTTTTACGCTGGACAGAGCCGGATTTGTAAGCGACGACGGAGAGACGCATCAGGGCTTATTTGATATTGCCCTGTTTCGTCCGATTCCGAATATGACCATTCTTGCCCCTGCCGGCGGGGGGGAGCTTAAACGCATGTTGGATTGGGCTTTTACTGAACCTCGTCCAACTATGATCCGGTATCCTAAAAGTCTGTGTCCTCCAGAGATCAATGCGCTTTTCCAGCCTTTAGAACGCGGTCGTGGGGTGTTTATCCGGGAATGGGGGGTGAATTTGTGTCTTGCTTTTACCGGCAGTCTTTATTCAGAGGTTTGGGACGCGGCGGATCGGCTTTTGGCGGCAAATATTGCCGCAGACCTGTATAATTTGCGTTTTCTCAAGCCTGTTGATGAGCAGTACCTAACGGATATAATGAACCGTTATGAGATGGTAGTTTTCATCGAAGAAGGTATGCTGGAAGGCGGTTTTGGAGAATACGCGGCAGAGCTTGCCTCAAGACGGCGCTGTACCGCTCAGGTACATACCTTAGGGGTTTCTGGTCACTACGTTGCCCAGGGCAAACGGGAAGAACTGCTGCGTCACAACGGGCTTAACGGAGAAGGAATTGAGGCTTCAATTTTACAGATTTATGCGGAAAATCGGATTCTTCCTTATTCAAGAGGCGCGATACGATAAGTCAGGCTGCCCCAGGCTAAAGGCGTGGGCTTGAGGCTTTTTCAAGGCTTGCTCCTCAAGATTATACTTCATAGAGACGTGCCAAGGGGATAGCGCTTGATTTTCGTACAATTCCTTCCAAAGAGAAATTGTACGGTTGTTCCAACCCCTATTCCCCCAGTCTTATAGTCTCTCTATAGACGTTACTTCCCCCAGGTTGCGGGGGTAGGTCTAGTGGTCAAGAATATTGGTACAAAACGTTTTCGGTGCGCCTTATATCCCCAGCCCTAAAGGGTTTTTCTATAAGGTTTTACGGCGAACCGGATAAAAGGAAAATTCACTTAATACTTGCAAAGCCGCCGAAGGTATGTTATCCTTTAAGAAGGATCATCAGATTTTATTCTCATGGTGCGGATCTTGCAGTAGGAGTTGTTGTGATAAAACGTGATTTTCCTAAGATCCACTTTTACGATCAGGATTTTGTTGATATTTATGATAAAACCTGGGCATGGATTCAGGATTGCTGGAATATAGGGTGTGAACAGGGCGGGTTGTCCCCGCTGGAAAGACCGGAGCCGTTGCCGGAAACATCTCATGCTGCGGATAAACCCTTGAGTATTGAAGGTAATTTTTTTTCATATCCCAGCAGTCCAGCGATACAGCAGGCGGATGCTATTTTTTCTTCATTTTTTTTAGTCTATTCAAACCGAATTTATCAGGCTCATCCTACGCTGGATGTATTCTATGACAGGCAGGAACCGAATGGAGCTATTCGGTCAGCTTACCAGATCGAAACAGGGCTTCCAGTGGTAGACAAAGATAACCCTGAAGGTCTGGGGCTTCCGCTTTTTGCGTGGGCTGAATTCAATCTTTACCATAAATCAGCTAATAAAAAACGGGTTAAGGATGTACTGCCTATTCTTCATCGGTATACTGAATGGATTGACGCTACGTTTAAGCGGTCTAATGGACTTTATCAAGTTCCCTTGAGCGCTACGAGTATGGTCAATGCGCCCCGGGAAGGCGCGGTGTATCCTATGGATTTCAATACCATGATGGCTATTAATGTCCTTTATATGTCAGCTCTGGCGGATATTCTCAATGACAAAGAATCGAGTTTTCAATATAAACGGCAGTATTTTTCTCTCAAGACTCGGATCAATACGCTTATGTGGGACCCAGACGACGGGTTTTACTATGACATCGATCAGAACGAAAAACGGATTCCTGTGAAGATGCTTGCCGGTTATTGGGCGCTGCTGGCGGAGATTCCCAATGACGATAAAGCGGAACAGCTTATTGCCAAGCTGCAAGCCCCCCAATTTTTCGGCGCCCCTCATCCGTTTCCCTCAGTGGCGGTGAATGAACCTTCTTTTGACGAGTCCGGGCGCGGCTATCGGGGTGCAGTGTTTCCACATCTGACGTTTATGGTGATTAAAGGACTTGAGCGGTATCAGCGGTGGGATTTAGCCCGGGAATGTGCGATTCGGCATCTTTATTTTGTGTTGGATTCAATGAGTCCTGAAGGGGCTATCCACGCGGCTCATCATAATACAGTTCACTCAAAAGGGCAGCTTTGGGAGGCATATCTTCCTTTAAAAGAGGGTCCTGCTCAATGGCCTGAACAGCCTGATTTTCCTCGGGTCCAGTATCTTACCTATGACGCGCTTTCTACGATTTGTTTAACTATCGAAAATATCGTAGGATTATTCATATCTCTTCCTCGGAAAACAGTAGACTGGATTATTCCGAATCTGGAAATTATGGGGGTAGAGAATCTATCGCTTAAAAAAAATATGATTACGATTCTATCTAATAAGAGCGGCCGGGGCTGGGAAATCCACATGGAAAGCGAAAAACTGTACTATTTCACTATCAATATTCTTGGAAAAAAAAAGAAAACTCTGCCGATTCCTTCGGGAAAGTGTTCCATGCTGATTGATAAATTATGAGGCTGAGTCGATTGAAAACAAAGTATGGGATACTTTCCGTTTCGACCGAATAGTATTCGGTTGTCCCTGTCGCTTTTCCCTTGTTAATACGGATAGCAACCAATTTGATTCTGTTTTTACTTGTCCTTACATATACAATAGTTATATCCCGCAACCTTGCCTTTATTTCTGTATTTTTTAAAGTCCGCAGATTACACGAATTTTACAGAGTCTATCTTCATCCTCAGTAAAGTGATGCGTTCTTTTCACAGCTTCTTTCAATACGGTTATTTTTTGGTTTTTTAAATTCTATTCCGAAGATGCATTTACCACTTGGCATGAAACCGAAACGTCTGCCCAGGCGTACTATGAGGAACGCTATCGAGAAATGTTTCCCGAAATATACGAGGACGAGAATGACGAGGATTATCCTGGGTCTTGGGGGAGCCTGCAAGCCGACGCGGAGGAAACCATGCTGTCGAACACGGATACGCCGACTACGGCGCTTGGTAAGGAGGAAACAGTATTGACTATCACCAACAAACTCAACCTTCCCTTCGGACTGGTTAAAGCGGTCTCCACCGGTAAGCACAATACCCGGTTGTATCAGCGCAACTATCTGGACTTTACCCCGTTAGGTAGAGAGAGTTAAGCGGACAAGTTCCATTGAAACCCGTTAGCCCCCACAATAGTCAAGAGCCGAATGTAAACGGATTCGGTTATAATACGCCTCGATGTACAATGAATAGCAACTGCCGAACTTCGGCTTCCGGGTGTTTGCCGCCCACCGCGTTTTGCCAGCCCAAAGACCGGCGTTTTCCCCGTCCCCGCTTCGCGCCGAAATACGGCTCCTCCAGTTCAAACCCGCCGTCACCCCGGGGCGTTTCTTTCAGGGTCTCTTTTAGTATTGTTTCCCGCAAGACCTTGTAGTTGTTGTTGACGGTCTTGCGGTTTACCTTCACCAGTTTTGCCGCGGCGGCCGCGGTTATATCCTCGCTAAAGAACAATAAAATCTTATTGACCTTTTTGTGCGCTTAATCTCTTCTACAGCATATACTTACATCATCTCCTCGCCGGTGATGATGGTCTAGAGCCTTATTTTATATATTCATTATTTCGAGTGCCTTTTCAAATATTTTTTTTATTTTCTTTTCTTTTATTTCAGATTCATTAAATCTAAAGCATACATTAACCTTATTGTTTACTGTAATAATACCAACGGTTAATAGATTTGCGGGAAATGCAGGTCCAATAAACTGTATATCTAAAACATTTATATTTTCATAATTATTGAAATCATATTTTCCTAGATTGGAAATGCCCAAACCTTTATTTTCCAATTGTTCCCCTATCAATTCAGCCAATTTCTTTGATACATGGTGTTCAAAATTACCGTAGGCCGCAAACATTATTGATTCGATTAAGTCCTTGTCAAATTCATTGAGAAAATGCACCGCCAAATGCCTGTTTTTTGTATTGAGTAATTGTTCTTTTAATATTATGGCTGTATCTTTTGCTTTTGATATAAAATCATTTTCGAGATTTCTAGTTACTTTTGCGGCAATTCCTGTAACAAAATTCCCCATACAATTATTCGGTTCAGATACCAAGTCATTACGAATATTTGCCGCTACCCCGACACGAAGTTCTTCCCTGTCAAGTGTTTCCATGAGCGCTACAGAAAAAGCGGATGTAATTACTTCATTTACCGTCAAGCCGTTTGATTTGCTTTTTTCCAATAATTTTTTTACGCTATCCCCTTCCAGCGAAGCCGTATAAAGATTGGGGTTATATGTTTTACGATATTTTTTAAAAAAATCATTGTAATCTTTTTCGGTAAAACAGGTGCGGTTCTTTCTCCACTCCCCATTAAGCCGCTGCGCGTAGTCTTTTGCTGGCTGTTCCAAAAGGATTGTTTCTTTAAAATATTTTTCTTCAGGTTTAAATGGCGGCAATTCTTGATTTGCGTCTATTTTATTATCCAAAGCCAATAATATATCTTTTACCAAATTTAAATAACCAATCCCATCGCCAATAATATGATGCCCTAAAATAATTATTTCAGTGTCTTTTCCATTAATTACACAAAATTTAACCAGCGGGCCTTTTAAAAAATCAAATGGAATATTATCATTTGTTTTATACCATGTTTGCCAATCAATTTCAGTTGATTTATAACATTCAATGCTTAAACCGCAGCTTTGAACAAGCCATGCATTATTGCCATTGTCTATTTTCAAGGAACAATTCAACAAAGGATGTTTTATACAAATTTTTTCCAAGGCTTCTTTTACTTTATTTTTGTCAAGTGTCCCGCCAATAATCACTCTAAAGCATACATTTATACTTGGGGAACGCAAGTATAGTCTTTCATTCATTAACGGAAAATTGTCCATTTTGCAACCTCTATTTTATGATTATTATAGTATCCTGCAACTTTTGTCAAACCCTTTTCCATAAATTTTTTACAATTTCTAAACCATTTTGCCTTCATTTCGCATAACAGGATTATTTACCCTGCGCCCCCTCTGACATGATTGGCTCCGGTTCCGCCGTATTTTGCCTGCCCCGGCGCTTTGCTCCGCAAAGCCTTTTTTGGACCGGTAAAACAGCGTATGATGAAACATCAAACAAAGCCATAATTGAAGCCCAACAGCCGATACCTAAATGCCGTGGATGTTCTGTTCTATTTCCTTGAAATACCGTACGGTGCCCACCTTGAGTTCATCGGTGGCATCCTCATCACAGACAATAATCGCCCTGGGGTGCATCTGGAGGCAGGAAAGGGTACATAGATGGTTGACCCCCCCTTCTACCGCAGCCTGGAGCGCCCGAGCTTTGGCATGACCGTTCACAAGGATCATCACCTCCCCGGCGTCCATAATAGTTCCGACGCCTACAGTGAGGGCCGTGGAGGGGACTTTGTTGACGTCTCCCTCAAAAAACCGGGCGTTGGCTATCTTGGTGTCCTTGGCGAGGGTCTTTATTCTGGTTCGGGACGTGAGGGACGAACCAGGTTCATTGAAAGCTATATGTCCGTCGCTGCCCATACCGCCAAAGAAAAGCTCTATCCCTCCAAAGGAAGCAATACGGGCCTCATAGTCCCGGCATTCTTGGGCCAAATCGGAGGCCATGCCGTTGGGGATATGCGCGTTGGTTTTATCTATATTAATATAACTAAAAAAATTATCCCACATGAACCGGCGGTAACTTTGAGGGTGATCCTCTCCAATACCTATGTATTCATCCATGTTAAACGTAACCACTTGAGCAAAGGATACTTTCCCGTCTTTATAAGCCTTGATAAGTTCCTGATAAACCCTCAAAGGGCTGGAACCGGTAGGAAGCCCCAATACAAAAGGTTTATCCTTGCGGGGTTCAAAGCTATTGATCCGGTCTATGATATACGCCGCGGCCCAGCGGCTTGCCGCGGCATAATCTTTATGAATAATAAGACGCATACTTTCCCCCTACTGGCTCTAAGTTTCTAAAAAACGTTCTTTTTGATAACCCCGCCGACCATAACGGCCAACACCTTAAATTCCCTATCGAATACGGTTAAATCCGCATCCCGGCCGGGAATAATAGCCCCTTTCCGGGCATAACGCATCACCTGAGCGGGGTTGAAGCCGGAAGTTTTCACCGCATCCTCCAAGCCAAACCCCACGGAGAGGAGGTTCTTGATTCCCCGAATCATGGTAAGGGAGGAACCGGCTATCACATTGTCGGTTTTCCGATGGAATACCCCGTCCCGGAATACTACTTCTTCCCCATTGGCAAAAAAAGGCCCTTGAGACTGTTCCGTGGGCTTGAGCGCGTCGGTCACCAGTACGATCTTGTCAATAGGCTTATCCCGCAGAAGCAGCTTAAAGAGGTCCGGATGCACATGGTAACCGTCGGCAATGATCTCGCAGGACATTTCGGTATGGATGAGCACCGCCCCAACCGCGTTAGGATTGCGGTGATCCAGCTTGCTCATGGCGTTAAAAAGATGGGTGGCATGGAGGATTCCCGCCTGCATACCCTCTACCATGTGCTCATACTGCGCATCCGTATGGCCCGCCTGTAGGATGATCCCCTTCTTAATACAGTAAAGGGCCAGTTCCCGCATACCCTTGATCTCCGGCGCTACGGTCATATTAACGATACGCCCGCCGGAAGCCTGCCAGAGCCGCTCCATGAAATCTATATCCACCGGTTTCAAGGTTTCGGCTTTCTGAACTCCCAGGCGATCCGGTGAAAGGAAAGGGCCTTCCAGATGCAATCCCATGATCCGGGATCCCGGCTCCCTGCCCATAGCAGAAGCCACCTGAGCGACCGCTTCCAGCATGTTCCCGGATTCTCCAGGATAAAGGGTGGGGTTGAAAGCCGTTACTCCGTATTGGGATAGAAGCCGGGACATTTCCATCATCGAATCCGCTGAAGCGTCGTCAGTTCCATAACCGCCGAACCCATGGATGTGGGTATCGATAAATCCCGGGGCAATATAAGCTCCTTGGACATCGATAATGCGGACGTCCGAATCGAAACGTTTCTTTTCAAACCGTTTCTGGGAAAAAACATCCGCCACCGTACCGCCTTCAACCAACACCGCGCAGTGTTCCATAGAAGCGAAACCGGTCATCACCGTCCCATTATGCAGGCAGATAGAGCTCATATAATAATCATAAAATCAGAAAGTAATTTTGTAAATCGAAAAATCCGGTTGCGAGGTTGTTCTTTTCTAATTTCCTACCAGTTCCGCGAGAGGATAATAATGCCCCAGTATCTGGGCCGCAGTGAAACCGGCCTGGGCCATACCTGCGGCGCCGCTTTGATCCAGTCCAACCCCGTGCCCCCAACCTGCTCCTTGGAAAATGAAATATTCGGGCTTACCGTTTTTACCCGTTTTTGAACGAATGGTAAAGAGGTTGCTCCGCAATCCCCCGAGGCGGGACCTGATCCGGTCTCCTTTGATATGCATACTGCCCTGGGAACCCCTCAGCTCCACTTCATTAATTCTGCCTGAAATGCCGCGGCCCCGGCTTATTACTTGGAGGATATCCCCGATAGTACCGTATTCGGCGTTACGGCTACGAATTTCTTCCGCGGGCACCCATTTTTCCCAACGGTACGCTTGAGAGGAATGGAGATTCGCCGCCGATGAGTAAGATTGGGGCCTTTCCCGGATCCATCGGGAAAGGCCGTCCAGAAACAGCCAGGATGTTCTGGCCTCAAGGAGCTTATCGGGAACCGCTATATTAAACGTGTCGGATCCCCACACGAATATACTGTTTTCACTGTAGCCCCCGTGGTTGGCGGAGTAATACGCCTTTAGAGCTTGCCCGCCGGCTCTCAAATGTATGCCTCTGGTCGCGTCTACCGCGGCGGTGGTTGCCCGGGTTTCACCGGTAACTCCACGGTAGGCCGCAGACAGAGTCGATCCGTACAGATCGAAGCCCTTTTCCCTATGCTGCCCCAGATATGCCAAGGTATAGGAACGGGCGGCAATCGCCTGGGCCTTGAGAGCTTCGGCAGGCCATGAAGCGGGCATTTCCGCGGGGATAACCCCGTAGAGATACTCTTCAATATTGAGGATATTTATCACGGTGATACTGGCCTTCTCAAACCGGAATTCCATGCCGCCCCGATAGGCCCGATCTTCAGAGCCGGCAATGGAAAGAATGGTGGTATTATCAGGATTGCGATATTCAAGAACTACCGGTCTTTCCGCTATGACAAGATTCTTTCCCGCATGATCCTGTATCAGAATCCGCCCATTCCGGGGTTCGATCCAAAGCTGATCCGGGGTTTCGCCGGTGAACCATACGGCTCCGTTATCCCCGCGAAGAATATAGGCCCCGCCGGTTTTTACGGTTATCAAAGATTGCCCTTCCGCAAGGCCTATCCGTACCGGTACCAGACCCTCTTTTCTGAGCGCGGTAACTTTGGGGGGAACGGCGCCGATCCTGCGCCGTTCCGCAGACTTTTCCCGGCCCTCAGCCGCCTCCGGCAGAAACCGTATCACTTCATTCAGACTTTGGATGATCAGATCATTCCCGGGAAAATACGTTTGCGCGCGGTTTAAATACGTATAGGCTTCTTGATAACGTTTCTGAGTGAGGAGAACCGCGCCCAAAGGGAAAAGCGCGCTTCTGAGTTCCGGATCTTGACGAAGCGCGGTCCGAAAACAAGTCTCCGCTTCGGCGGGAGCCGTTCCTGCCAACAGTTCTCCCAAAATGAACCAGCCTATAGGGCGGACATTTTCTGTCTTCAGGCTTCTTCGCAACAGTTCAACAGCCCGCTCCCTCTCCCCCATATCGCGACGGAGCAAAGCCTGATAAAACAGGGTTTCCCCAGTCTCTTGGGAAAGGGGAAGGAGCGCAACGGCCTTTTGGTAATTTCCGGTGAAACAGAGGGTTACAAAAAGCTCTCTTTCCACATCAGGGCTTACCGGTTTATCTTGGTATAAATTCTCAAGTACCGCGGTTGCATGAAGCCCTTCTCCTGTTTCATAGTAGGTTCGTACCAGTTCCCACTTGATACGGGTATTTCCCGGTTCGATCTGAAGGAGCTGCTCGAATTCCCGGATACTTCTCTCTGCGTTACCCTGATAATAGGTATCCAACGCGCGCCGTTCTGATGACGACGGTATAGAAGGTCTTGGGACTGTTGCCGGCTGCAGCGAGGCCGCGGAAAAAGACATAACCGAAACAGATGGAGATGACGCCGAAGGCGGCGCGGTGAGGGCGGGGACGGGAGCGGTTGAGGAGGATGACGATGCGCCCGATGACTGCATAACCGGGCCGGAATTTACAGAAGGCACGGAAGATACCGGGGGTGAAGATGTAGACGTTATTGGAGGACCGGCAGACGCCGATGTATCCGAGGCTTGAGGCCGGGTTACAGATGAAGCCGGCGAGAAGGACATACGCGACGAAGAAGGATGCGCCGAACGTGACGGTAATTCGACAGCCATAGCGGGCGTTGTAAGTTGCGATGCGGTTGATGAAGGAGGTGAAACAGGCAGCGTAACGGACGGCGCATCAGGAACATCCTGTGATGGTTTAGAGGCTGTTGACGCCGGTTCAACCTCAACAGCAGGGAGCGGTGGGAGTGAAGCGGGAACCGGAACAGGTGAAGCCGGAGGTGATGAGGCGGCTGAAGCGGTTGAGGACCCATTCTCTAGTAAAGGCGGCGGACCAGATTGAGGAGACTCCGGTACCGATGGCGCGGTACCGGTGCAGGAAAAGAAGATAAAACATAATAGCCAAAGCATAAGGAATTATAACCTGAAAATAAGTTTGAAGTCTATGTGTTATCATTATAAAAGTCCAAATACTAAATGATATGCCGGCGCCTTTGAAAAAACCGCTCGGTTATTGCAGCATAAAAAATCAGTCTTATACGGTTTTCTCCACAGGGTAACGAAAACCCTTAAAAACTGAGATTTGAAATATAGCCAAAGAAGGGGTTGTGGATTTTACGTCAGCTACCCCATGCCTAAGGCATGGGCTTGAGGCTTGTTCCGGTTGCCCGGTGTACTACTACCAGTAGTACACCGGTAGTAGTGATGCTCCCCGGTCTTACGGTCTCTCCATAGACGTTACTTACCCACGCCGCGTGGGTAGGTCTATTCGACTTTTTTACCATACCACAAAATAGGGAGAGCGGTCAAGGATGTTGTTACAAAACTTTTTCGTTGCGCCTTATGCCTAAAGGCAGGGGTTTTACGGCAAACCGGATAACTAAAAAACTTTGTATTAAGCAGTTGACTTTTTGTATACAAATAGCTATAATTAATATAAATGCCCAGATGGTGAAATTGGCAGACACGCTAGTTTCAGGTACTAGTGCCGCGAGGCTTGGGGGTTCAAGTCCCCCTCTGGGCATTCCCTTATAAGATAAAGAATTATTCTTAGTTTAAACCTGTAAAAACTTTGAACCTATAATCTCCTTTTCGCAATTTGCCTATAGAAGGCATCACACCGGAATCCGTGTAATCCGTGGACTTTTTATATGCTTTTACTCCGGCGCTTAAAATACAAGCGATTTTTTTAATATTGACATGACGGCGATGGTTTGTTATGGTTAAGAAACTTGCGGCTTTGTACGGCAGGGAATAGGTTTTTAAAACAAAACAGTAATGGCAAGAGGCATTGACTAATGAACGTATCTAACCCATCTATTGATAACAAATGGCGGAACCCGGCGGGTTATCCCGGGGGCATATACCCTATCAGCCGGAAAAGGACAGAGTATGTACACCGGATTGAGCTTTAAGATAGGAGCGGATCAGCGGGAAGGCTGGCTGGGAAGCGCCGTAATTATAGGCGGCGTTTTTATCTGTCTG
>JAITHD010000142.1 GCA_031280155.1 Treponema sp.
CCAGGGCGTCAGGAAAGGTCAGTCCTGCTGCGTCTTGGGGATTGGTATACGCGGCTTTTTCCGCTCCCCCCCGATACCGCCGGACTCCGGGAAAACAGCAGGGGGAGCCGTCCCACAAATACAGCCGGGGGTCAACGCCCCGGTCCCGCAGCAACCCGGTCCAGCGTTTTCCCTGGCGGCGGTTGTCTTGGGCTACTGCCCATACCACAGCGGGATCAAAAAACCGGACGTATTTGGTAATAACCAGCGCCATTTGAAGCATATCTTCGTCAGCCGGATCACTCCAGTTGTATGATAAAACCATGCCTGCCGCATCCTTTTTGTATATCAGTACGCTGTTTTTCAATCAGAAACCGGAGCGTCAAGAAACCTCAACGCCCCGGCGCATTCAATCAAAGCCTTACGGCTCTGACAGAGAAGTAAACGCTGCTTAGTTTACCCTAACCCCTTTTATTGTATGGTCCTCAACACCGCCCCTCCTTGCAACCAGCTTGAAGGCATACTCTCCTCCATAAGGAAGCCGAACAGTTACTGTTCGTAGGCTGGTTCCAAGAACTGAGGGAGGGATGGTTAGTGAAGCGTAGTTACCTTCTAGGCTATTTACAACATCATACTCACCGGTACTAGGGTTATAACCAAGACTAGCAGCTTGAGCGTACAAAAGCGTATATGTATCACTACCATCGGCATCCCAGGATATCGTTACATCATATAGTGCTTGTGCACCAACACCGGAATACCATACGGGACTAATATTTAAGGCTGGTGCATTGAAGTCTGCTTCACTTACGCTCTTAAATGCGGGATTAGATTTGTTGTTATTAGCGCCCTCAGCAATCAGCACATAGATGTAATTCCCGCTCCAGGATGCAGGTCCAGTTTCTGAATAAGCAGCTTTCCATGTGCCGTTTTCATTTACAGGACCAATGGTAGGACTAATCTGTATCCAATTGCTCTGTACGGTTATAGGGGCAATCATCGAGGCAGGGTCGCCAGTGAATGAACTGGTTTGGGCCTTATAAATCTTATATCCAGTAGCGCCGGAAACGTTGTTCCATGTAAAGTCAACTCGGGCGCCGGTGCGGACAGCGGTAAAGCTGGTGATATTGTCCAGACCTGAAATCACAAAATCGGCTGGTTTGGGGGTTACAGCGGTTTGATTGTAGTAATTTTCACCGCCAACAAAAGATGCTTTGACAGAAACGGTATTATTTCCGCCGATGAGGGGGAATCGTACCGCCCTGGTTGGGTTGGACAGATCCCCGCCCGACTCGGAACCACTGGGTCCGCCGGTCAGTTGGGCAACGATGCTGCCCGTACCATAGACATAACTCACGTCATACCTCAGATTCGGTTTAGTCGGGAATGTTACCAAGATGAAGTTAGCATCCGGTTCTCGTTCAACGGCGATAACCGGCGCGTCGCCGAGGCTAAAAGCGGTCCGACCAGGAATCTGGGCAGTCGCTTCGACTGAAGATTCCCCGCTGAGAACGGATTTATTGATTCCCGCTGTATTGAGGCTGATGACCGTATAAGTATAGGTACGATCATGAACAAGCTGATTATCCCAACCTACTATATCCCCATGCCAGAGACTGCCGCTGCCGGTATTAACCATATTATCGTTAAGAACTTTGGTTATTTCGGTTTCGTTGTCCTTACGGACAATCCGATAGCCGCTGGCGTTGGCGACCGAATCCCAGGTCAAGTAAATCACCCCGTCATGAATCTTGGCTTCGAGATTACCCGGACCTGGTATTGAAGCCAATCCTTCATTAACTGTATATTCTGTCGGCTGTTCACAGCCGGTCAGAATCAACCCGAATGACAGGGCAGCCCCCATCACTCCCAACAATAGCTTTTTCATATAAGCTCCTAATTTACTAAGCCTCTCGGCTTACTATATAAAAATATACCCTACGGGCATATATAGAGACCATAAAAAACAATTCACTGTCGGTACAAGCAATCGTTATACCGGCGCTTATCAATACGAGAATTATAAATATACACTGTATAGGGATAACATAAAGACCATTTAAAATAAAAATGGGGGGGGGGGGGGGGTATCAGCATAACATTAAACACAGACATTCAACTCCTCTTTACCAAAAAATGCATCCCTTTGATAGGACTTGCTTTTACAATAAAAAATATACTGCAAAAGAAAAAAAATGTCATCCCTTTTTCATATTTTTTTATCTTTTTTTTAAATTCTTTTTTAAAAAATAGCTCTATAGGCGCTTGTATTATAACTTGTTTTCATATAAAATATATGCACTGTGCCGTCAATAAAACAATCACGAGCTGAGGGTTTCATGGGGTCCGTCCAGGGATTACACGCTGTACTGGTTCTGGGTAACTGAAACCCCTGGATTTTTTCGAGAATTCGTCTATTCCATGTCAGGAAGCTGCCGCTGAGTTTCGACCTTCTTAATTAGATTGACTGTAGTATTGTAAAGAACATATCAGATCGGTATAATAGGAACTATTACGGTAAAGGAGTATTGATATGCAAAAAAAACGATTTATACCCAGTGCTTTCATCGTTGCGCTGATATTAGTATACAGCGTTCCCGTTTATGGGGTAGGTAAATCAGACCCCCCAAAAGGAAAAGAAACCGTTGCCGCCCCGGGGCAGCCTATAACCGGCGGGGAAGTGCGCTTTGGGATTACCTCTGAGCCTACGACCCTTGACCCTTTGAGTCCCTCAAATACCGCAGACGGCAGGAGCATCCTTTTCAATGTGTTTGAAGGGTTGGTAAAGCCCGCTTCTGACGGCAGTCTTCAGCCCGCGCTTGCGGAGGGCTGCTCGATTGAACAGGACGGGCTTGTGTATGCTTTTACGCTGCGGCAGGGGGTGAAGTTCCATGACGGCTCAACGGTAACCGCGGAAGACATAGCGTTTACCCTGAATACCGCCATTGACGCGGGTTTCAATGGTTTCAACCGTATTGAAAAGGTTGAGATAACCTCAGAACAGAGTCTCAGGATCATACTGAAAGCGCCGGATGTGGAGTTTTTACCGTATCTCACTATCGGCGTAACCCCTCAGCATAACCCTAACCGCGAGAAAAACCCTATTGGGACAGGACCTTTTTCTATCGCAAGCTACGACACCCAGCGGTCTCTAGTATTGGTGAAAAATCCTAACTATTGGCAGCAGGGATTGCCCCATCTGGATAAGGTGACCTATCTATTTATCGCCGATTCAGATGCGCTGCTTCTGGCGCTTCAAGGGGGGAGTATCGACAGCGCCAATATCACCGGTTCTTTGGTTGAGCAGCTTGATCCTAACCGGTTTGATATACTTCCGAATCCTTCTAATTCAGTACAGCTTTTAGCCCTGAATAACAAGGCTGCGCCCTTGGACAACCTCCAAGTCCGGCAGGCTATTAATTACGGGGTGGATATAAAACAGATTATCGACGCTGCTTTTTACGGCAGAGGCAAACCTTCGGGAAGCCCCCTCATTCCGGGATTGAGCACGTATTACAATAGGTCCTTGGAAAACCCTTACCCCGCGGATATTCAGAAAGCCAAGTCCCTGCTTGCTGAAGCGGGATATCCGAAGGGGTTCCCCTTGGTGATAACAGTTCCTTCTAATTATACTATGCATGTAGATACCGCTCAGGTTTTGGTAAATCAGCTTGAAAAAATCGGGATCACCGGGATAATCAAACTGGTAGACTGGGCTACTTGGCTTTCGGAAGCGTACCGGGGACGTCAGTATGAAGCTACGATTATTTCTTTGGATGCGCCTACGATTTCTCCGAGAGGCTTTCTTGAACGGTATCAGTCAAAGGCGGGGAGCAATTTTCTGAATTTCAATAGCCCTCGATACGATGAGGTTTATGAATCGACTTTAACCGAGATGCGGGAGAGCAGCCGGATTGATCTCTATAAACAGGCTCAACAGGTTATTTCTGAAGAAGCCGCAAGCGTCTATATTCAAGATATCTGGGGCTTTAGAGTTTTTCCTAAAGGACGTTTCGGCGGAGCAGTCAATTATCCCTTATATGTAATCGATTTTTCGACGGTTTATAGAACCCAATAAGCAGGCGTATCCGCTTGTATGACAAGAAGACTTTTGATTACAGTCATAACCTTATTCTTGGTCTCGGTGCTTACCTTTATCGCTTTTACTATTATCCCAGGGGATCCGGCGGACCTGATGCTGGGGATTGAAGCGACAGACGAGCAAATCGCTGCTATGCGCTCAGAATTGGGGCTGGATCAGAGCCTGCCGACCCAGTATATCCTATGGCTTAAACGGTTTCTCACAGGCAATCTGGGGAATTCGGTACGTTTCCGGGGGGAATCTATTTCAAAACTGGTGCTTGAACGCCTGCCGGTAACTTTTTCCCTTGCGTCTCTGTCTCTTGTATTTATCCTCTTGATTTCAGTGCCGGTTGCGGTCCTGTCTGCTGTCAAGGAACATCCGGTGCTGGACCGGTTTATAAATACCTTTACCACAATCAACATTGCGCTGCCGGGTTTTTTCTTGGGGGTCTTGTTTATATGGATTTTCGGAATTATTTTGAGGTTCTTTGCTCCCGGTTCCTATGTACCGTACCAAGAAAATGTTCCGGGATTTTTGAAGTATCTTTTGTTTCCGTCGTTAGCTATTGCCATACCCAATGCGGCGATCCTCATCAAGTTTCTGCGCGGGGCTATTCTCCAGCAGCTTCACTGTGATTATGTGCGTACCGCTTACAGTAAAGGCGCTTCCCAAAGACAGGTATTATACCGGCACGTCTTGAAAAATGCGGCGATCCCTGGGATTACGCTGCTGGGTATGATAATCGGCGATGTCTTTTCCGGGAGTATTGTGATTGAACAGGTTTTTACCATACCGGGAATAGGCAGATTACTCATAGCTTCCATTACATCCCGGGATTACCCTTTGGTCCAGACCTTGGTGGTGTATATCGCATTTACTGTGGCAGGAGCAAATACCTTGGTAGATATTGCCATACAGATAATCGATCCGAGAATCCGAGTAGGATAGGCGGAATTTATGAAGACCCCTTTGAGTATAGATTTCAAGATTGGAACGATTCTTGCCATGCTGGTAGCGGTAATGGGAATAGTAAGCCTTTTCTATACTCCATACGATTATAACGAGATGGAGCCGTCAAACCGTTTCATATCGCCTCGGGTATCCCACCTTATGGGAACCGATAATTTTGGCCGGGACGTATTTTCCCGAATCATGATAGGCGGCAGATATACCTTGGCTGTATCCCTCCTCACCGTACTGGGAAGCGCCGGGATCGGCGCTTCCCTGGGCTTGGTTTCAGGCTATATCGGCGGAATCTGGGACGAAATAGTTATGCGCCTCATGGACGGGCTGAGTTCTTTTCCGGGGATATTGTCAGCCCTGGTAATGATTGCGCTCCTGGAAAACAGCCCTTTCACCCTTATTATAGCCCTCCTTATCTTGTTCATTCCCAGTTATGTCCGGATCCTCAGGAGCGGTATGCTGCAATATAAGAACGCTGATTTTGTAAAAACCGCAACCATCATGGGAGCTTCTCATGTTCGTATTATTTTTGTGCATATTCTGCCTAATTTAACCGGGTCTCTGCTTTCTTCTACCGTGCTGGGACTGTCCAATGCGATCCTGGCGGAAGCCACCATGAGTTATCTCGGTCTCGGTATCCAGCCTCCTATACCAAGCTGGGGACGGATGCTCTCGGAATCCCAAAACTTTCTTTTCAACGCTCCCTGGTGCGCCCTTGCCCCGGGAATCATGATAATGCTGACGGTTATCGCTTTTCATTATATCGGGGAAGGAATCAGACAGATATCATAGAAACCCGCTATTCTCTGCCTATGTCCCTTCTATAGTCCATGCCTTCAAAACTGACAGCCCCTAAAGCGCGGTACGCTTGTTCCCAAGCGTCCTCAGAATCAGTACCGGAGGCGGATACCGCGAGAACTCTGCCGCCGGCGGTAAAAAGCGTTTCCCCTTTTGCTTCAGCGCCGGCAATGAAAAGCAGCGCATTGGTTTGGGAGAACTCGGCTTGATTTATGTCAATACGGTCTCCCTTAGAATAAGCTCCCGGATACCCTTGAGCTACCGCAACCGGCGCACATACAGAACCGGCTTTCCAGTTAAGCGGAAAATCCCTCAATGTGTTGTCCAACATGGCAAAACATAGTTCAGTCAAATCAAAATCCATCAAAGGGACCAAGGCCTGAGTCTCAGGGTCTCCAAGCCGTACATTGTATTCTAATAAATAACAGCGTTCATCTTTGACCATAAGCCCAAAAAAAATGAATCCCCGATAGTCCAGCCCTTCCTGTTCCATGCCTCTCAGGGTAGGCTCCAGAATAGCGGTTTGGAAATCCTTCTGGACAAGGGGGGAAAAATCCGGTACCGGCGCAATCGCCCCCATACCGCCGGTGTTTGGACCTTGAGCGCCCTCAAACCGTCGTTTGTGATCTCTTGCGGAAAGAAAGGGCGCTATCGTTCCCGGACTGTCCGGACTTACGCTTACCGCCGCTAAAATCGAAACTTCTTTCCCGGGCACAAATTCCTCTAGTACAACCGTCTTTCCCGCGTCTCCCAGCAACGCGTCTTGCATAAAAGAACCCAGCCCTGCCGCGGCCTCGTCATATTGCCGGGCAATGATAACCCCTTTGCCTGCGGCAAGTCCGTCGGCTTTGAGGACCAGCGGCGTTTTGCCCTGCTCCCGCTGGAAGTGTTCCGCTGTATACAGGAGGGCATCTTTATAATCTGAAAAACTCCTGCTTCGCGGGGTGCGAACCCCATACTTTTCCATGAAAGATTTTGCGAAAACCTTACTTCCTTCAAGCCGGGCGGCGGCTTTATTCGGTCCCACAACCGCCAAGCCTGAAGCCCGGAATCGGTCAACAATTCCCGCGGTCAAAGGCGCTTCTGGTCCCACAATCGTAAGCCTCACGTCTGCTTGGCGGGCAAAGTCAATTAATCTTTCCTGTCCCGCTTGTTGAGAAAGCGCATCAAGACTGATCGGTACATTTTCGCATTTCTCTTCCCTTGGAACCCCGCCGTTTCCTGGGGCTGCATATACGGCAGCAACTTTTGAGGACTGGGCGGCTTTCCAAGCAATAGCATGTTCCCGTCCTCCTGAACCTATGATTAATACCGCAGATTTCGGAACCCCGTCGGAACCTTCTGTATGCATAGTTTTACTCCTCGATTTTGATTAATTTCTGAATCCGGTCTGCCGGCAGCGCCGAGGTTTTTTCTGTTTCCACTGCTAACGCGGTCTCAACGCCTTGCTCGGTGAACCAGCGGATTATCAGCAACAGCGATTGTGCAAAGAATAATTGTTTCCACCAAGATTTTTCTATCTGAAGTTCCGCAGTGATAAGCTGTTTTTTAGGAATAAAGATGGTTTTTGGGGGATGATCCTCCCAACCGGCGGTTATTCGGCACAGGGCTTCAAGGCGGTTTTCTTGGTAAAAATGATGAAACCGAAATCCGCCGGCTGCCGCAATGAGCAAAACCCGCAGGGGCGAGTCAAGCCCATCCCACCCTTGGATATACCGTCCCAAACCGCAAGCCAAGACAGTTTCTCCGATTTGAGCTTCATCTTCCCGCTTCTTTGGAGTCATACCGCGTCAGATGATGCTTCGGACCGCAACTATGGTTATGCCGGTACCCTGCCAATCGGTAATAACCGGTTCTCCGGCTTTAACCGGCGGCTTGAGCCTAAGACGGTATATATCCGCCAGCACTTCGTTTATCAGCGCTTTAGGGCAAGGACTCAAAGTTTTCACCGGCACCCGTCGCGGGAACCCCAGAGAATGACCGGTACTAGCGGGGGGGGGCTCAATAGCGCATGTAGCCGTTACCACCCGTTTAGGCGCTCGGATTTCTTCTTGAGCATAGCCCAGACCTCGGTGACAGTTATTGCCGGTAATGGTCAGGGCTGGAAATCCGTCGGCTCCTTGGGGTCCCTCTTCAACGTTCAGGGAACACCCGATAGGACAAACAATACATGTAAGCGTATTCATAACAAAAACACAATATCCTATTGTCAGCTACCCCGGGCCTAAAGGCAGGGGTTGAGGCGCAGGTCTCTTTTGAGGCTTGCTCCACATTTTCCCGCTCTTTTCTAGGAAGCGGGCTTTTCTATGGCAGGTTCGCGCTTGTTTCCAAGAACCGGCGCAGCCTCTCCATAGACCTTGCAGTTTACTTGACTATTTCACTATAAGCAAAGACAGAAACGAATGTCAACTATCGGCTTTACAAAAATGATGATATTGACACAAACAAAAATATGGTACTATGTTATGCTGTCGGAGAAAATATGCGTATCTATATTATGGATAATTCATATTTTTATAAAAAATATTTTTTATGTCATTATTATATTA
>JAITHD010000014.1 GCA_031280155.1 Treponema sp.
CGCCTATGACGATGAGCTTGTCGTTGAGGGCCTGATCAGCCGTTCCTCCCGGGGCGTTTCCGGCGGACTTGCCGCAGGCTCCGGCAAGCAGCAGCGCCAGACCTCCAAGGACCGCTGACACCCTTTTCTTTTTCATCTTAAACCTCCTGGACATTTCTTTTGATAGTCAGCCCCCGCCTCAAGAAACGCTCTTGGGGGACCCACAGAGAAACTATACGCTGATCCACAGCCTCTAGGCAAGGGGGCTATTGCGGCGCGTGATCTGCTGAACAAACGGCAAGAAAAGACAGCGGGTTTGCTTGCCGGCACAAAGCAGCGGGAGTAAGGGTTGATCTAGCGTGGAGATTTTAGGCTAGAGCGTAAAGGCTTGGACTTTACAGCGGTAGCTGATGTAGTTTGCCTCGGTATTGTTCAAGGTTAATTTGATTTTCCATGTACGCCTAAGCTTTTTCCCGAAGGAGCCGTGCCAGAATCCGGTCAAAACTATCCGCAAAGGCTTTGAGTTCCCGTTTACCATACGAAGCAACCCGCTTGCCCCGAAGACCATTCTCCGCAAGACTTACCATAAAATCCCGCAGAGAAAGTCGTTCACGGATGTTTTCTTTAGTGTAAACCTGCCCCCGATCGTCGAGTACCAAAATAGAAGCGTCTACCAAACGGCTCGCAAGGGGAATATCTCGGGTCAAAACCACATCCCCCGGCTGGGCTAACTGGAGAATCCGGTTGTCCGCCGCGCCTTCTTCTGCGGGACAGATCTCCATAATCGAGGTGTTTCCGGTTACGCCCGGAATAGGGCGGTTCGCCGCAAAAACAGCTTGAACCCCGGTCCTTGCGGAGGCCCGCAATACGATTTCACGAGCCTGTCGGGGACAAGAATCAGCGTCTACGAAAATCTTCACAAAGCGCAATCGCCGACTGTTGCGGCATACAGGGTGCAGTCTCCTTGAAACACATAGAATTCTTGGGCATCCAAAGCTGAAATAAACGCTGATTCGCCCTGTTTCAACACGCAAACTTCTGAGCTGTTCAGATAACGTATCGTTAAGGTTCCTTGAGTAACCAATACGATAGCGGGACCTGCTTTAGTATGACAATAAAGAGGGTTGTTATTCAGACCAGTCATCACCGACAAGGTAAATTCTTTACAAGAAGTAGGATATATCGTCCCTTGGGGATTAAGAATTTCTGGATTAAAAGGCGTAAAATCCAGAATATGTAATAATTCCTCAAGGTCTATATGTTTAGAAGTTAATCCGCCCCGAAGTACATTGTCGGAATTCGCCATAAGCTCTACCCCGAAACCTGAAATATAGGCGTGGAGAATTCCCGCAGGAATGTAGATTGCCTGACCAGGACGCAGATCAATGACATTAAGATACAACGGCGCAATCGCCGCTGGATCCCCTGGATAGAGTTCCGCAAAATAAGCGGCGGTTTCCCATTCTCTGCTATATTCAGGATGGGCTTTAACCAGAGCCTCTTGATAAGTTTTAACGCAGACGCTTAATTCCCGTTTAACCGCTGAGGAAAGAGAGAACAAGGCTTTGAAAAACATCCGCAACCTCTGGGGCTGTTCATCAGAGGACGTCAGTATCCGGCTTAGAGAACCCAAGGCGGTTTGGGTTGAATCCGGACCAAATTCTGCAAGCATTTCAAGTCTTTTGACAATCTCTGGACATTCCCGAAACCCGCTCATGGCTCTAAAATCACGCAAAGCGCAGAGAATCTCCGGCTTATGATTCGGGTCTTTGTAATTTCGATTGGAAGCTTTCAGAGGAATTCCCGCTTGATTTTCCCGATCCCAACCGGCTTGAGCTTGAACAAGACTTGGATGAGCTTGAATAGAAAGCGGTTTTCCCGCGGCAAGCGCCTTAAACAAAAAAGGAAGCGTACCAAAACGGCTTCCAATCTCGGAACCTAAATACCGGCAAGGCTCTTGATTTATCAATTCTGAAAGACCGATAGCCGCGCCTTCATATTCAATTTCCGAAGGACCTTCTTGATGAATCCCCATCCACAATTCAGCCCAAGGTTTACGTTCTTTATTATCCACCCCAAGAAGCTGGGGGAGCCAGTCAGGAGACCCCCAATCATACTGTTTTATATGGTTTTTTAACTTAAAAATATGGTTCATGCTATACTTACCGATCCGATTCCAGCACTTCATCAATACGAGCGATCATATCTAAAGTAATCTGTTCCGCTTCCGTTGTTTCATAATTTTCCGCTATCTGTTCCGCGGCTTCCCGCTGATATATTCGCTGAATTTTATCACAGAGCAAGAAACCAGTCAAAATGGCGAGCTTCAAAGGGTCTCGCAATCCAGTTGAATCTTGGATATTTCCCAAGGCCAAACGGTAATTATTGAGAACTCCCTCCAGATATACGGGTTCTTCCTCTGCGGTAATAGAAAAAGAAGTCCCCAATAGATCGATATACAGATCATTTTTCATAGACCGAGCGCCTTTTGCGATACGCTCATTTCTTTGAGATTGGTCGTTTTTCGACATGGGAACCTCTCAAGTCCTATTATTCCGCGACATTCTGAGGCTGGTCAGAATTTCCTTCTTCCCTTCCAGAGGCTTCCCCGGTTCCTTCAGGCTGAGGCGTTTCCCCTGGTTCAGTCTGTTCCGAGTCGGCTTGTTCAGAATTATTCTGATCATCTGAAGCAGGAGACAGTTTTTTTTCTACCGCGTCTTCAAACTGATTGAGCCGATTGAGAGCGGACAAAATCCCGTTTTCAATAGCGTTCTGCTCTTCTTTAAATGCCTGAAGCAACGATTCCAGCACTTCAATCCGCTTTTGATTCAAGGCGTCTTTTTCCTTGAGCTGGACATTTTCTTCAATGATCCGCTTGGCAAAATCGATTTCTTTATCGACTTTTGATTCCAACACTTTAACATGTTCAAGAATTCCCATGATTACTACGCTCCTACTCCCAATGCTGTCTTAGCTTGGGCTATTACCGCTTTAAAAGCCCCCAGGTCTTCCAGTGCAAGAGACGCAAGGACTTTTCGGTTAATGGTTACGCCTGCTTTGTTGAGACCATCAATAAGTCGGGAATAGGAAAGCCCCTCCCCGCGGCACGCCGCGTTAATACGGATGATCCAAAGCTGGCGGAAATCCCCTTTCCGATCTTTTCTATCTCGGTAAGCATAGAACAGACCTTTAGTGACCGCATCCTTCGCGGTCTTATAATTTGAATGACGCCGCCCCCAATATCCTTTCGCCTGCTTCAGAATCTTTTTGCGATGTTCTTTTCTTTTAGAACCATCAACTGCTCTTGACATACTGTTCCTCTCTTATCCGTAAGGTAACAACTTTTTTTTGATAACCGACACATTATCCGCAGATAAAATCCCCGGATGCCTGAGATTCCGCTTCCGCTTACTTGACTTCTTCGTAAGAATATGTCGAAGGTTCTGCTTTTTATATTTCACCTTCCCTGTGCCGGTAAAAGAATAACGCTTGGCTGCGCTCTTCTTAGTCTTCATTTTTGGCATGATACCATCCTCATGTAAAATCTAATCCCTCAAATCCGCCTGCGGCGAGGTATCCGAAGGATTATACCCTATTTTTTCGTCTTAGGACTTAATACCATGGACATAAACCGCCCTTCCATAGACGGCGCCTTATCCATCACATATTCCCCTTCGATACGTTTAAGAACATCTTTGAGGACATCTAAACCGAGTTCGGTATGAGCAAGCTCCCGGCCTCTAAAACGGATGGTCACCTTAACCTTATTACCCTCGGCAAGAAATTCCCGCACATGCTTTGACTTGAAATCCATATCATGATCGTCGATCTTAGGCTGCATACGGATTTCTTTCATTTTAAGCAGTTTCTGCTTTTGCTTTGAAACCCGGACCTTCTTTTCATTCTCGAATTTGAACTTACCGTAATCCAAGATTTTGACCACCGGCGGTGAAGCCTGGGGGGCAACCTCCACGAGATCAAGCCCCTGTTCCTTAGCAATGGCGAGGGCCTCCAGGGTGGGCATAATCCCTTGTTTTTCCCCCTCATTCTGAATGAGGCGGACTTCCCGCACCCGAATCTGTTCATTAATTCGTAAATCCTTATCCGACAACTGACCTGCTGCTAAAAAAACACATCGGTTTAGCTTTCACCATATCCACGAGTCTCTGTATTTTAACAGCTTCCCTCCTATTGCAAGTTTCCATTGCTTTCCGTGTAAACTACACGTTAGTTTTTACCGCAACGGGTTTATTGCTACGCTACCGCCCTGTCAGCTACCCCGCCTTTAGGCGTGGGCTTGGGGCTTGTTTCGGCTGCCCGGCTTACTCCCCAAGATTTCTCCTTCCTTCCCGCTTTTTTTTCTAAGCGGATTTTTCTACGGCGGTTTCATTCTCGTTACCGAGAACCAGAGCCGCCGTATCCGTAGACGTAACATTCCCACGCCGCGTGGGTAGGTCTATTCGACTTTTTTACTATACCATCAAGCAAAGAGCTTGGTCAAGTATGTGGCTACAAAACTTTTTGCTGCACCTTATATCCCTATGCCTACAGAACAGAATAATCCCATAGAAAACAGCAGGGACAAAGAATTTTCTTTGCCCTAAGGACCTGTGGACCCGTTAGACAAACCGTTTTTTCATCATTGTAAAAAAATTTTCCGCCGCGGTCTGACCTGTCTCTTCAGGTTCGTCTTCCCGGTATTCCACAAGATGCGGGGGAATTTCCGCAAGAAACGGGGACGGACTGGCATCTCCTGTATTCTGTAAGCGCCGCCGTTTCAGACAGCTTGTAATAATGAGCTTATCCCGGGCCCGGGTGATTGCAACATAAAAGAGCCGCCGTTCTTCTTCGATGTTGCCCGCCCCTTCTTCAAGGCTGCGGGCATGGGGAATAATCCCGTCTTCCGCGCCGGCTATGAAAACCACTGGAAATTCCAGCCCCTTTGAAGCGTGAATAGTCATCAGATTTACTTTGCCTTTATCTGTATCGTCTTCACCGTCGTCTCTGGCAAGCAGACTAATCCGGTTCAAGTACGGATAGAGGGTAGGATCAAAATTGTCTGGGTCTGATTCCCAGTTAGCAATAGACTGAATCAGAGAACTGATATTAGCGAATTTCCAGCGGGCTACTTTCTCATTTTTGCTGTACTCAGTAACCAAATATCCCCAGTAGTCGATTTCGTCCACTAAGGTCCGTACTTTTTGGGAAAGCCCTCGTTTACCCAGGATTTCTTCTTTCCAATGCTCAATAAGAGACATAAAGTCGTTTATCTCCTGCTTGCCGGCTTCCTGAAAAAGCGTGTCCGGCGCGTATCGAAGGGAACTCATAGCATCCCAGAGAGAGGTATGGTTTTTCCGGGCAAGATTCGAGATATCCCTGATAGTAGTCTTTCCTATGCCCCGCCGAGGGGTATTAATGATCCTCAGCAAATTTACCTCATCATCGGTATTGGCGATAACTCTAAGATAGGAAAGAATATCCTTAATTTCTTTGCGCTGAAAAAAACTCATGCCTCCTGAAACTTGATAGGGAATGTTTTCCGCAAGAAAGGCCTCTTCGATAGTGCGGGTCAACGAATTCGTTCTGATCAGGACCCCAAAATTATCGTATTTAAGCTGGTCCTTGAGCCTGAGTTTCTTTATCTCCCAAGCAATGAAATCCGCTTCCTGACGCTCATCTTGAGGATTAAACACTTCTATAGGCTTTCCCCCTTTGTTTCCAGACCAGAGCGTTTTTTCTTTTCGGCTTGTGTTGTTAGAAATGACCCCGTTAGCGGCTTCCAAAATGGTCGTGGTAGACCGGTAATTCTGTTCCAGCTTAATTTCCAAAGTTCCGGGAAAATCCCGTTCAAACATGAGGATATTCTCGTAGTTTGCGCCTCGCCAGGAATAAATAGACTGATCATCGTCGCCCACAACGCAGACGTTCTGATCCGCCAGCAGCCGCATGAGCCGGTACTGGGTGAAACTGGTATCTTGAAATTCATCTACCATAAGATACCGGTAGCGGCGGCGGTATTTGTCCAGCACTTCAGGATAGGTTTGGAAAAGTTCTATAGGAATAACCAGCAAATCATCAAAGTCAAGCGCATTGAATACCTTGAGTCCCTGCTGATATTCTTGGTACACCGGCTCAAAAGCGGGGTCCGCGCCGTCTCCCCAACAGAGTCGCCCTATTTTTACATTGGAAAAAAGCTGTCCCAGGGCATAAATGTCAGCGCCTTCAACGGAAAGCCGGCATTCCCGTAAACTTTCCTTAATAAGTTCGGTCCGGTCAGTTTCATCGTAAATCGAAAAATTCTTCCGATACCCAAGCCGCTCTATCTCTTCCCGCAGTATCTTTACCCCGAATGCGTGAAACGTATTCACCGTGAGGTTTTGCAGTTTTCTGCCGGTGAGTTCTTTAACCCGATCTTCCATCTCTCTGGCGGCTTTATTGGTGAAGGTAAGCGCCAGAATCCCGGACTGAGGAATTCCGCGTTCCAGCATATACGCGATGCGGTAGGTTATAACCCTTGTTTTTCCAGAGCCCGCGCCGGCAATGATGAGTACCGGTCCTTCAATCGTTTTTACCGCTTGAATCTGTTTGGCGTTTAAGTCCGCTTCATAGTTGCATTGTACCATAATATTATATCCGCAGATTGACCTGTTCCCCTAAACCCCAATGATTATGAATTAAAACCGCATTTCCTGCGGCGTCAAGGACAGCGCCGTTATAATATCCTAAAGGCGTGTTATATTCCCCATTGGCTATTAATAAGGTAAATCCGCTGTGCATCGGCTCCTGCGGGGTAAACACAAGGTCTACCATGCCTTCCATGTCCTGAATTACCCAATCAGATTCAATCCCTTGAGGTATGGTAATGTGTACCGGCGGCAGGGGCGTCATCTTGCCGTCTACCCATAAGGCGTTCTCGTTGTTTTTGAAGGTTTCTTTGGTCTGATTTTCGGCGACGCTGAAGCCGTACCTGCGGTTTTCCTCATCGAATCCCAAACCAGTACACCAGACTGAATGCATCCGGTACGGATAGTGACCCTTAAAATCCCCGAAAAATCCAACGGTCTGGGCGGGATTCAACCCAATATGGTCCCCGGCAAAAACCAAGTCTCCTCTAACCGGCGCAACCACCTTATAAGCGTACATACATTGGGTTTGGGAAAAGAGCAGATTCACCGCCATTGGGGTAACACTGGATTTAGCCGCCTCATATTCTAAGTGAGCGGTAAAAGAAGGTCTGGTACGAGCGGCTTCAATATCCAAGTCAACTTTGATAAGGTCTGCGTCAAGCCAATTATGGATGCGGAAAAAAAAGCCGTGAGACCTGCTGTCAATCAAGGCATTGGACAGGCTTTGAGGCATCTGCCAGCCCCTAAAAGGTATCAATTTTCTAAATCGGAGTTTCTCTTTTGTTTCCTTATTATAAAAGAAAACCTGGGCCCATCGGAAATATTTTATATTCCCAAAAACAGCTTCAAAGAAAAAACGCTGGTCCTGCATAACAAAAACTTGCCATTCTTTGATCCGGCACTCCTGGGTCCACCGAGGCGGGGGAATCGGAAAAGCCCTGCGAACCGCCATAAGATCCACCTTGTCAAAAGGGGTATCCCAGGTTCCTTGCAGAGGTTTTCCCTGTTCAATGGGGCTTGCTCGATGGCTCTGTATTTCCCGGGTATACATCAGGGTTTAATTATTCCCTTCGAGGTTTTGATTGTTTACCGGTTATCTGATCGATATGTATCTTCCAGACTCCGGTTGCACCCAACTGCCGGACCACAGCCTCATCAAAAGCGCCCATATTATTAGGGGTATGCCGCAGTGATATAAGCCGTAATCCATGGATTTTTTCCGATGCTTCCACAAGCTCCTGAGCGGTCCCAAACACCACCGCCGATGCATACTCAACAAGAAATTTCCCTTCCGGGACCTTAGTTTCTCCTACGCAGGTCAAACATACTCGATTCATAGCTTTTAAATTATCGACTTTTTGCCCTTCTTTTGCACCATGAAAATATATCCACTCCCCCTCTCTGGCAATGGACAAAGGCGCGCCGTAAGGGGTTCCATCGCTGTTTACCGTTGAAAGCACGGCAAATACACAGGCGTCAACGATTGCCTCCGCAGCTTCCCGGGATAAGGCTCTATCTTTTCTCCGCATCCTGTACTCCTTAAAAATTACAGCCCTGTCTTAGGGCTGTTACATTCACCGCCGGCTATTTTAAAAATATGTATAGTATACGGCATAAGGACATTAAAGTTAAGCAGTCTGGATACGGGCTTTTTTAGTTGACAACTCCCCATGCATCAAGGCGGAGGATTTACGGCGTTTTTGGTAAATTCCGCTTAGAGATATTCCCCTACTAGCATATTTTATAGTATACTCCATACCAAGGAGAAAAGATGGCTATTAGGTTAACTATTGGAAAGAAAATTATCGGTGGTTTTCTGGTGGGATTGCTTATTACCTTGGTGATCGGCGGTATGGGATTGTACGGTATTTTAACTATTGATAAAGCCTTAGTATATATGGGGGCTGATCGGATCCCCGGTTTAGACGCGCTTCAGAACATGGACGTTCAGCGCTCGCTTATCCGCTCATACCGGTATGAGATTATTACAACCGAATCGGAACCTACGAGAATTCAGGATTTACAACAAATTAAAGCACATTATGAAGAATCATTTAAAGTTATGGATAATAATTGGAATAAATTCGCCGCTATCCCTCGGGCTACGGATGAAGGAAAACGACTGCTTGGGAATTTGAGCGCCCAATATCAAGCGTGGCACGAATATTGCCGGCTGGTTCTGGATTCGTATATAGACCCGCTTATCCAGACCCCTGAAGGACCTGACCTGGAGTCCCTGTATTACCGATACGCTCACGATATGAACCGAATAAATAAGTACAGCGAGGCTTTTGAGAATGCTCTTAGGGCTATGCATGACCAAAATAACGAGATTACAATGCGGGTGATTGAAAAAAATGAACATTTAGGTACACTTCTTATGAGGATAACCATTGTGGTTATAGTTATCGGTACTGCTGCCGCGATGGGCTTGGGAATCTATATTACCCAGCGCATCACCAGACCCATAAAAAACGCCTTTGATCTGCTCAAAGCAATGGCTGACGGGGATCTTGCCCAAGAATTTTTCATTTCCAGCAATGACGAGATAGGCGACATGATCCAGCTTATGAACCAAACTCAGGACGGCATCAAACACCTGCTGATGGTTATTAAAGAACGGGCTCAGAATCTTACCGCAGTTGGAAGCGAGCTTTCCGGTATGACCATCGAAACCGCCGCGGCAATAAACCAATTAAGCGGCAACACCAAGTCCATTCAGGAAAAAGCTGAGAAGCAGTACGACAGTGCGGTAAAAAACAATGACACTATGGGCAAGATTACCAAAAGTATTGAAGAACTCAATACCAGCATCGAACATCTGGCGGAAAACAGCGCCCGTTCTTCTGCGGCAATTCAGGAAATGGTCGCCAATATTGGGTCAGTGACCCAAACCCTTGGAAAAAACGAAGAAAATGTCCGCAAATTAGCGGCTGCTTCAGAAAAAGGCCGGGGAGGATTACAAGAGGTGTCTCATGATATTCAGGACGTATCCAGAGAATCCGAAGGCTTGGTAGAGATCAACGCGGTCATGCAGAATATCGCAAGCCAGACCAATCTGCTTTCTATGAACGCCGCGATTGAGGCGGCTCACGCCGGAGAAGCGGGCAAAGGCTTTGCGGTGGTAGCTGATGAGATTCGCAAGCTCGCCGAGTCTTCAAGCCAGCAAGCCCAAACGGTATCGGCGGTACTGAAAAAGATCAAAGAGTCAGTTGATCACATAAGCAGCGCCACCCAGATCGTATTGAATAACTTTGAAGACATTGATACAGGGGTTAAAACCGTATCCTCCCAGACCGAGCATATTAAAAACGCTATGGAAGAACAGGATCGCGGGAGCCGGGAAATTTTGGAAGCCGTAGACACCCTGGATGAGGTCACCAAAAACGTCCGGCACAGCTCTGGGGAAATGGCCGGCAGAAGTCACGAGATAATCGGAGGAGAACGGCATTTGATGATGTTAAGCAGGGAAGTGAGCGCCGGCGTTACCGATATGTCCGTCGGCATAGGGCAGATCAATGTTACCACTGAACGGATACAGGGGATTGGACGGACGAACAAGCAGAACATTGAAGCCCTTATAACTGAACTGGAGAAATTTAAAGTAGATTAATTTTTTAGGTTTTGCGGGGTTCCGAAACAGAACAGCCGGGAAGCAGCAAAGACCTGCTGTTCTCGCTTTGAGCCAGATCGAGCCAGACCTTTCGGTACGGAAAGAGTTCCGGGATTGCCGGTTTAGCCGTCTCTTGATACACTATCTCAAAATCCTTTGCTAATGCGGAAAGTTCTTTTCCGGTCAGCCCCATCTTAGCGGTCATTGCCGCGCCCAAGGCGCTGGCTTCGGCTATATCCGTGGTGTAAACCCGATGCCCTTGGAGCGCGGCGGACAGAATTTCCTGATAGGCTTGATCTTTTCTGAACCCCCCTTCGGTAAACACTTCGGCTTCTCCAGTCAAGCCGATACGTTCAAAACTGGTCAAGGACTGCATAACCAGTGAAAGCCTCAGTATTGCCAGACTTTTTTCATAATCCTTAAAACAAGGGGGCCTTAAAGCGCCCTCTTGAATCGCCTCAAAGGGATACACTTTGTGATCTTCCACAATCCGGGGGTGAGACTGGGGAAACTGCCCTGACCCCGGGGTAAGTTCGGGCAAAAGAAAAACCCGTTGTTCCCGCAAGATAGAACGGTATACATCAAGATTATAGAGAGGAATATCACTGCGCCGGTGAAGTCCCATAAGCAGCTTAGACCAGGTTTCAAATTCTTGTCCTCCCAGAAAGATTGCGGTTTTGACCGGCGTTCTAAACGCGGAAATATTGAAGAAAACCACTTTACCCAATTCTTCCTGACCAAATCCGAAGGTTTTTACCGGATGCATACTCACGCACCAGGTGCCGGTAGAATTCAGGACAAAGCCGGTTTCCCCTTTCTTGGCAAAATGAGGAAGCAGGGAAGCGTTAGAATCATGGATGCCCATAGTAACAATCGTTTCTGGAGAGAGACCGGTTTTTTGAGCGAATGCTTTTGTGACAGTCCCAAGAATGTCCCAAGAATTATTGAGCTTTTGGGGCATGAGCGCCGCAATCCCCAATTTTTCGGCTACGGAAGACAGTTTATGATCCCGCTGATCCCAAAGATACCCATGACAGCCCATATAGGTGCCTTCAGCGCCGATTTTACCGGTAAACCGAAACCCCCAATACTGAGGATACTGCAAAAGAATCCGGGTCCGGCTGAACTGCTCCGGGAAACGCTCTTGGACAAAAAGAACGCCTTTAGCCGGATTGATCAGCCCTTTGAGATAGGGCGTGCCGGTTCGGGCTTGGAGCTTTTCAGCTCCGCCGAACCGGGCGTAGAACCGGTCATGGAAAAGGTCTCCCGGTTCGTGGGTGTAATAGACGCAGGGTACAACAGGCTTCCCGTCTTTGTCCACACAGACAAAGGTCGCTCCATGAGTCGTGACCGCTATGGCTTTGATAGGATACGTTTTAGCCAGATCCGTCAGTTCTTCAATGAACCACGTTTCCATAGCCTCCAGATCATGAGTTTCAAGCCCCTGGATCTGTTGAGGTTCAAAAGTTCGATATCGGGCGGCAGCCTGTTGTAAACCGTCGTCATAGACCGCTACTTTTTTATTTGTCATCCCTATATCTATAACCGCGATGGCATATTCCATGATGCATCTCCTTGGGGCAGATACTATCTGCTTACCTAATTTGTCAGCTACCCCTTGCCTAAAGATAGGGGCTTGAGGCTTGTTCCGGTTGTCCGGCTTACTCCCCAAGATTTCTGCTTCCTTCCCGCTCCCGCAGCAACAAATCCTTTTTTATATACCCGCATACATGACGGGTTTTGCTTGAACTAAACCATGTATCCTCAAAATTGACGGCAATCGACATTCCTGTCCGATACCTGTCGTTATGGTTATGCTTTAACTTGAAAGATATAAAAAAGTTTGTGTATGCGGTATAAGATTATACAAAAAACACCGGCGCCCGAAGGTTTTATTGAGAAAAAACCGCTGTACTTCCGTCGGATATGGTCTGACTTTGAATGCTCTTTGTATTTTCATGGTTTTATTCTAACCTATCTTTGCCTCAAGCGCAAAGGGGTTTTCAACCTATTCTTTGCCGCTCTGCCGCCTTATATCCCTATGCTTCAAGCCAGGGGGTTTTACGGCGGATTCGGTAAAGGGCAGCAATGATTTTTGTAACAACATTTCTTGACTGAATAACCTGCTTTGTGGTATAGTAAAAAGTCAAATAGACCTACCCATCAACATAGGGAAGTTACGTCTATGGAGAGATCGGGGGAATTGAGCGATAATCACACGCCTATCCCTTAGCCGCAAACCCCTGCCTTTAGGCGCAGGGTTGTTGACAGTAAAAGCAAAAAAAGCATATTCTTTGAAAAAAGCCAATACGTTTGTATTGGGAGTATACTTGCAAGGAGTTTCCATGAAGGTAGAAGAACTTAAACACGAGGGTTTAAAGAAGTGGGTTCAAGAGGCGGTTAGCCTTATGACCCCAGATTCGGTTGAGGTCTGCGACGGCAGTCAAGGTGAATACGACCGGAT
>JAITHD010000023.1 GCA_031280155.1 Treponema sp.
GCTTGAACATGGTCGGGGTAGCGGTTTTCGGAAAAGGTTTTGTCAAAAAACCACTGCTGAAATTGAAACCTGCTGGAAACCCCTAAAAACCGCGCCGCTATTATGTGTCCGGTTACGGACAGTCCGTAATTATTTTCCCAGCCCTGGCGGTAAAAATTATAGGTATTCTCATTCTTGAGAGACGCTTCTAAACCGCTGCGGTAATTGCCGATCCAGTTTATCTGTCCGAATCCTAAACGGTGGCTTAACGTCAAAGCCGGTCCTTTTCTCCAGGGCTCCAGTTCGCCGCCGATGCGGTAGGGTATCTTTCCCGATACTTCAGGGGTATAGGTCAGTTCCCCAAATTGAGCCACCCTAAGGCCTAAAGGCATTTTCCAGGACCCTTTCAGTTGGCTGGACATATAAAAAGGAGCGAAATCTCCATATTCCGCCTTGTACCGTACAGGATTTTCTTCATTCAGAATAAAGTTTTCTTCAAAACTAACGGTCAGCGAGGTTCTTTTAATAGGAAACTCTACGGAAAGACCAGTAATATTTTTATAGGAAATAAAACCGTCTCCATCTTCCAGGGTATACGAAAAAAGATGATCAAAGTTTATGTTCCAGTTCAGCCCAAAACCTTCAAACGGAATATCCGAATCAATCTCAACTTTAAACACATGTTGCGCTGGACTGACCTGTTCTTCCCCTTCCTTGTAAGCGTACCCAAGATCAAGCCGAAGGGGAACCATGGTGCCAAGAAAATTATAATCCCGGGCTTTTAGAATGAGTTCAAACCCGCTGTTAGAATCAAACTTGGGGTACGGCAGGGCTATAATATTCCAGGTATCCACGACTTTTACCAAAAGGTCTATTGGTACACCCTCCGCTTCCGCTTCCCCCTGGGTATAATCGATTTCCACAGATTCCAGCACCCGATGATTAAGGAGCAGTTGGGTTTTATTGATAATATATTCTTTAAGCCCTTCCTTGCCGCTGATCTGTTCCCCGGCTTTAAAATCACCTTGCCGAAGCAGCGCAAATGTACGGCTATGGGTATAGCCTCGTCCTTTTACCTCAAAATCAACGGTTCTTATGTAAAAGATAGTTGAAATCCTTTCCGATTCAGGGCCGTTTGTTTCAGCGCCAGCGATCTGCCTCTGATCCTGCTCAAGACTGTTTGTTTTCAGTTCAACCCCAGGCGGAGGCTGTTCTTCAAGGTTTTCTTCCTGTCCAAAAAGCAGGGTCTGCAAGAAATAGAAAAAACCGACCCATAGAATTCGACAGTTTTTGAAATTCACGACAGAGTTCCTCCAATAATACGGGTCAAAAGCAGGGAAGAGACCTGTTCTCCTGAAACCATTACCGATCCTGTCTGAGACGGAACCACAAAACTAAGGTTTCCCGCCTTTTTTTTCTTATCCCCCTGGAGGGCTTGCATAAAAGCCGATACATCGCTTATCAGCGGGTGGGGAGCCGCGGTTTCATATCCAAAGGAGCGCAGCAGATTGACAATAGCCTCTCCCCGGGCTTGAGGGGTAAGTCCCAAGGCAAGCCCTAGCTCGCACGCGCGAACCATGCCCCAAGCGACTGCTTCGCCGTGAGACACCCTTCCCAGTCCAGCGGAAGATTCCAGGGCATGAGCAAAAGTATGACCCAGATTGAGCAATACCCGATCTTTACCGGTTTCTTTGGGATCCGCCTCAACAATACGTCCTTTGATCTGCACTGAATAGGCGATACATTCGAGGATTTCAGCGCGTTTTTCTTCTGTAGCATCTATAGCAAATAGGGAAGGGTCCATATTAACAAGAAGAGACCAAAAAGTTTCACCCGTATCGGCGGTATCCAGCACTGCGGTTTTAATGATTTCCGCCATACCGGATTTCCATTCTTTCTGCGGCAGGGTTGACAGGCTTGCGATAGGCATATAGATCAACGGCGCAGGATAAAAGGTTCCGACAAAATTCTTCATCCCAAACAAGTCAAAGCCGGTTTTTCCGCCTACCGCGGCATCTACCATGCCGAGGAGACTGGTAGATACGATACACAGTCCAGCGCCGCGCATATATATTGAAGCCCCAAAAGCCGCCATATCGCTTATCACCCCGCCGCCGACGCCGATAAAAAGTCCGTCTCTGCCCAGTCCCGCGTCCTTTGCCGCCTCCAGAATAGTCTCAATAGAAGCCCACGTCTTGGCGGTCTCCCCTGGGGGCAGCTCGCAAATCGGCGCTTCCTGGCTGCCTCGGATCTGCTGGGCGATTGGCAGCGTATGAGCGTCGCATATCAGCAAAGCCTTGGAAAAGCCTCTATTGGAATCAACAATGTCGTCAAGAGAGGGAATGTCGTTTTGAATACAGACCCGGGATAGAACGCCCCCAAAAGAAAAGGTATATTCCCACTTCATCAAAATCCGCCTTATTATTTAAGGATCAACAGAGTACCCTGGCACATTAGGAACATACAGACAGACGAAATACGCTCTATACTCCCTAATGATGCCCCTACCGGGCCCAATCATATAATATTGTCAGAGCTGCCCCCTGCCTAAAGTTTTTTTCTAGGGCTTGGGGCTTGTTCCGATTGCCCGGCTTACTCCCCAAGTTTTCTACTTCCTTCCCGCTTTTTTCTTTTTTCTTTTTTCTAAACGGGTATTTCTACGGCGGTTTCACTCCTGTTTCCAAGAGCCGGCGCCGCCATATCCATAGACGTTACTTCCCCACGCCGCATGGATAGGTCTATTTGACTTTTTAAGTATACTCTCAAGCAGGCGAGGGGTCAAGGATATTGGTACAAAACGTTTCCGTTGCGCCTTATATCCCCAGCCCTAAAGGGTTTTTTCTATAAGGTTTTAGGGCGAACCGGATAAAAAATACTCCCTGCGGTACTGCGCCGGCAGGGAGCGTATTCCTATTCGATATAACTCATGGTTTCCGCAATTTCATAGATACTCTGAATTTGGGATCGGGAAACAAGAAATTCCTGAACTCCCCCGGATTCTAAGGTATAGAACTCTCGGTTATAAGGATAGAGGCGGATTGACGCTTTAACTCCCGCTGGATTATTCAGCGTATATTCTATCGTAACCTCTGGGATTCCGCCTGACTGGGGACGATTCGGAAGTTCAGCGTCTATCATAAGTCCAATCACTTTTTGATACCAATTCTTGAAACTTTTTTCTTCGACCTGTTTGCTGTTGTGGAAATACGCTGTTTCTTCTCCCTGCCGACGGATTTCACCGGTCAGCTCAGGTCTGTTGCCGCGGATAGTAAAGGAATCAACCCTATCAATAGCAACAATAAGCGCAAACTTATCTATAAGCGTAAAGGCGCTGATTGTCCCAAGGGCTTCGGGTTCATAAATGGTAAAAACTTCAGTTTCTCCTGATCTTCGGGCGTACCGCCGGCTATTTTCACGTTTCCCTAATTGTAAGTCAAGGTTTCCCTGTGGTGTTTCTATGAAAACCCTAAGAGGCTTATCCAGCCCATAGGCTTCAAGAGAAGCCGGCTGAGGATCGATAAATTCTTGGATCCCCCCGTTTTGAAAGGGTTTCAAAAGGGCTTCAAACTGCTCGCCGTTCACTCCCCGGGGCGTCGCGTACGGAACTTCCATGATATGGGTAGAAAAAGGAGCAAGCAAAAAAGCGTCCTCTGGTTTTGCCGTAATTGCAACCTTGAGGGTTTCAGATTCGAGGCTGAACCGGCTCACGTCAGTCAAGCTGAACCCGGGAAATAACGTTTTATCCCGAATACGGTTAAGTTCAAGAAATATCCCGGAACCCGAATAGGAAGATACAAGATATACCTTAGGATCCCCGGTTTTCATAACATAGTAGCCGCTTCGGGAGGGAGACATACCGCCGCCCAGCAGTTCAATGCGTTCTCCATCGCTTTTGGTAAGCACGATCCTGCCTTGAGGAGCCTCAAGCCCGTACAAGGAAAGATCCCCTGGGGTTTCTTCAATTATCCGCTCTGCCTGCAAACCCGCAAGGGACCGAGCCGCTGAATTCAGTTCGCTCTGATTGAGAGGACCCGGCAATGGAGGCAGAGCTTCCCAGTCTTTATCCTTCCGCTCCAGTATAATTCCCGATTCAGGAAGTTCTATCCTTACTAATTCAGTCTGGTTAAAGGATACAAGACTGATATATTCCCGGGAAGAAATAGGGGTTTGGTCAGAAGACCTTTTCGCCGACTGATACGCTTTTGCTCCCTGATATCCGCCGGCAAGAAAGGCGATGAAGACGCTGGCAATAATAAGGGCTTTAAGATTTCTTTTCATACCGCTATCCTACAAATGCCGCCGTCTAAGCCAGGTTGCAAGACCCAAGATGAACAAGGTCAGCGGAATAAGGACTACAAAAACAGCGCTGAAAATTAAAACCTTGAGGGCGGACATGCTCATAGGCATTACCAATGCGCTTCGGGACTGAACCGAAAGGGTTTCAGGACGGTCATCAATCCAAGAAAGACTGTTCATAAAGATATCTATGTTTCCCCGTATTTGGGAGCCTGGGGGTTCCAAAAGCATACCGCAGCTTATTGCCACAATCCGGGTCTGTCTTCCGTTTTCAGAGTATTCCGGATCTGTTACCGCAACGCCCAAATTGATCGGTCCCGGCTCGTCCCCAGGGGACTGTTGAAGAGAAGTATTGTTCAAATCGGTCCGCAGAAAGGAATTCCCTGAAGTCGTGAGAAAGGGCGTTATTTTGACTGTCCGCCGACGGAGATCTAACACGGAAATTCCCATAGGCAGGGGTAAAAACGCGGGAATATTCTGTTCAACAAGAGGATTGACAATATCATGGGTTTTCATTACAGGCAGGAATTCGTAGGGACTCTCTACCCTAATCCTATAATTCAGATCCAATTCTCCAACTACGCCGTAATCAAAGCGGAGTCCGTAACTAGCCAAGACTTCATTAACACTGTCTGCTGCGGCGCTTCGGTAATCAAGAAATACCAAAAGCCGTCCCCCTTGTTCAAGATAGGCAAGCAGGCGTTCCGTTTCTATCGAGGCGAGTTCTGTGTTAGGATTATTCAGAATCAACGCCGCTGCATCTTCAGGAACCGCTGATTGGAACAGGTTAATTTCCTGAAGCCCATAATTCTCCCGCTCCACGGTTTCCTTTAAGGCAAGCGCTGAAAGAAGCGGTTCCTGATGACCAGTTATTTCATACACCTTCGGGGTTTCTCCGGCGTAAAGCAAAGCCCCGGTAATCCGCTTTTCCACCGCGACGCCGGTAATCTGGGGTCTCTGCTGCTGATTATAGTAAACATCGTACATATCCTCTGGTCTAATAACTTTAAACCCCTTTTCACCAGCTACAACAAGGGAACCCTTGCTTAATCCCTGGGCGTGAGGATCAAAGCGTTTGAGCAAGCCCGGATTCAAATCCGGATCAACTTCCTCAAAACGGATAAAATCGCTCTTGGCGGCATAGCGTTTCGCCGTCTCCTGGGCGTGAGGATTGGCTCCTCCGGGTTCCCAGATTCCATAAATCGTTACCGGGCTTTCCATTGTTTCCAATACGCGCAAAGTCTGGTCTGAAAGGGAAAAGAGTTTATTTTCAGTAAGATCAAACTGAGGCGAAAACTGCTGGACAATAAGATTGAGGAAAATAACCGCCCCAATAACCGCGATTGTGATAATCGCCGCAAAGCCCCCGTATTTAACAGAGCGGGTCTCTAAAGATTTAGTAATAGCTGAGATAATATTTATGTTCATACGTTAATTCCATCGCCGTTTTTCAATGAGTTGAGCGGTTAAAAAAAGAAACAAACCGCAAAAAGAGAAATAATAGAAGAGGGACTCAACCTTTAATATTCCTATGGTGAAATCCTGATACCGCTGATTCAGGGAAAACCAAGAAAAAAACTTCCTGATAAATCCGTTAAAGATATTTTGGTTGAAAAAATACAGAACCGTCAGAACTCCGGCGCAGACGATGGTTCCTACCAAAGGGATAAAGAGATTTTTCGTATTAAGGTACAGGAAAAAACAGCATATCCCCCCCAAGGTTCCTGCCGCAATAAGTCCTGACTTAATATCAGTGGGAAAAATCTGACTCACTGAATCAAGCAGCCATATCATAAGGAGCGAAAAAAAGCAGATCATCCCGGCGGTAATCTGATTCTCAGTTGCCGCTGAAATAAAAACCCCTACGGAAATGTAGGAAGCTCCCAAAAAAATAAAGCCTATATAACCGCCGATGGTCTCGGCTACTGCTAATTCTCCGAATACCGCAATAACCAGCGCATAGAGTACGGTCACCCCCAGAGTCAAAAGAAAGAGTATAAACGCCGCAAGAAATTTCCCCGCCACAATTTCCGCAACCGATACCGGACTTGTAAGGAGAAGCTGATCTGTTTTTTGCCGGCGTTCTTCTGAAAAGAGCCGCATTGTCAGCATAGGGATAGCGAAAAGATAGATCAGCAGAATACTCCCTAAAAAGCCGCTGAAACGGGAATCCATAGGGAGCAGATTCCCAAAAACAAAGTAAATACCGGTTATCAGCAGGAAGAATCCCATATAAATGTACCCCATTGGGGTAAGAAAATAGGAACGAAGTTCTCGTTTTAATATAGCAATCATCGGGAATGCTCCTGTGAAGAATTTTCATGGGTAGTTAGATTGAGGAATATTTCCTCAAGACTCATATCCATAGACCGCATCATCAGTATCGGAACGTCCGCAGACGCAAGGCACTGAAAAAGGTCTCGCCGGATGTCCGCATCTTCTTGGGCTTCTGCCACAACGTCGATGGTTCCGGCTTCCGGGGATTCCTGAAACCCAAGTCTATGGATAAAAGGAGCGGTTTGCAGGGCTTTTTCAGCGGACTCTTGAGTTCCGTCAAGTCTGAGGAGAATTCGATTTCCTCCCAGAAGCCGTTTCGCCAGATTTTCAGTAGTGTCGTCAGCGGCGATCCGCCCCTGATTAATGATAAGCACCCGCCGGCAGACCGCGCTTATTTCGGGCAAGATATGGGAACTAAGAATAACCGTATGTTCTTTCCCAAGACTGATAATCAGTTCCCGAATTTCCAGAATCTGTTTAGGATCAAGCCCTGAAGTAGGCTCATCGAGAATCAACACCTCTGGGTCTCCAATCAAGGCTTGCGCGAGACCCACCCGCTGACGATACCCTTTAGAGAGATTTTTTATCAGCCGTTTCGGCATATTTCCCAGTCCGGTAATCTCCATAATCCGGTTAATATGTTCCCTGCTGCTGGAGTGCTTCACCTTTTTAAGTTCCCCCGCAAAGGCAAGATAATCTTTCACAGTCATTTCAGGGTATAACGGCGGATTTTCCGGTAAATACCCGATCTTCTTCTTTGCCTCTATAGGATAATCCAGAATATCAAGACCATCCACAGCAACCGTCCCAGACGTAGCAGACAAATACCCTGCCAGAATATTCATAGTCGTTGATTTTCCCGCTCCATTAGGACCGAGGAATCCTATGATTTCACCTTTGGGAATTTTAAAATTTACATGATCCACTGCGGTATGCGGACCATAACGCCTTACCAGATTTACGGCTTCAATCACCAATAACCTCCTGATAATGGTATGATAACGCAGACTCGGAAAAACTGTCAATTTATCCGGTCCGCCGTAAAAGCCCTGCTTTTAGGCATGGGAATATAAAGAGGTACAGCGGCAAGACATAGGCTGAAAAACCCATTTGCGCTTGAGGCAAAGACAGGTTAGAATAAAACCATGTATATACAAAGAGTCTTCAAAATAAGAAAAAGTTGTAATTCACTATGGTTAAGGATAAAGTTATGAATATAGGGATTAACGCCTACAGTTTTTCAAGGCTCCTCAAAAATGGAACATTTACCCTTTTTGACGCTATCAGCTATGTTAAGGAGATAGGCTGCAATACTATTGAGTTTATCAGTTTAGAGAGTCCTCCGGGGAAAAAATTGGAGGATTTTGCTCAGGAACTGCGGAATGCTTGTGATGCCGCAGAGATTTCAGTTTCTTGTTATGCGGTAGGCGCTGATTTTCTGAATAGTTCAGAAGGAAACCCTAAAGCAGAGGCGGAACGCCTCAAAGGTTCTGTAGATATTACCCGGATTCTAGGAGCTCCCTGTATGCGTCACGACGTGGCTTGGGGCATTAAGGCGGAGAATCCGTATAATTGCCGCACCTACCATGACGTTATCCGGCTTGCAGCGCCTGCTATCCGGGAAGTGACGGAATACGCCGCTCAAGCAGGCATCCAGACCGCTGCTGAAAATCATGGATACCTTTTTCAGGACAGTCATCGAATGGAAGAACTTGTGCTGGCAGTGAATCACCCCAATTTCAGACTCCTCGTAGATATTGGCAACTTTCTCTGCGCCGATGAACCGGGCATCGCCGCGCTGCCGGTAGTCATGCCCTATGCTGTCCATATTCACGCAAAAGATTTTCTCTGGAAGAGCGGCGCTGAATTGCCGCCTGATGATTCATGGTTTCCCTCCAGAGGGGGCAACTTTTTGCGGGGAACTATCCTGGGGCACGGCGTGGCATCAGTCGCTCAATGTCTTGGGTTCATTAAAAAGTCAGGTTATGATAGAAGCGTTTCCCTTGAATTTGAAGGACTTGAAGAACCTTTAACCGCTATACGACGGGGGTTTGAGTTTCTAAAAAAACACGTCTAAGCTCCTGTTGTTACCAGTCTTGCTTACATTCTGACAAAAATTGCAGTATACTTAGCATACTATTATTAAGGAGTTAGAATGTGGCAAATCAGCGGATTTTAGAACGGACAGCCCGGACCAAATGGTTTAATGAAGCCCGTTTTGGGATGTTTATTCACTGGGGGCTTTACGCGATTCCCGCCCGGGGGGAATGGGTTCGCAGTGTTGAGCGTATGCCCCAGGAGGAGTATCTGCGGTACTTTAAAGAGTTCAGCCCCTCACAGTACGAGCCTCGGAAATGGGCAAAGCTGGCAAAAAAAGCAGGCATGAAGTATGCGGTGATGACCGCCAAACATCATGACGGTTTTTGTCTGTGGGATACAGGGCTTACTGATTTTAAAGCGCCGAATACTCCAGCCGGACGGGATTTGGTCAAGGAATATCTTGAGGCTTTCCGAGCTGAGGGTCTTAGGGTAGGGCTTTATTTTTCTATTATTGACTGGCGGCATCCTGATTTTCCGCATTACAGGGATCGTCAGCATCCCATGCGGGACAACCAGGCATACGACAATAAAAATCGGAATTTTGACCGATATCTTGAGTTTATGCACGGGCAGATTCGGGAACTTTTAACCAACTATGGTCATCTGGATATTATGTGGTTTGATTTTTCTTACAACGATATGGCTGGAGAAAAATGGAAAGCCTCGGAGTTGATGGAAATGGTCCGTTCCCTTCAGCCGCATCTGATTGTGGATAATCGGCTTGAAGGATCAGGTGAAAATTCAGGAACTATTCTGACCGAGAACCCTACTCCCTGGGCTGGGGATTTTGCTTGTCCAGAACAGATGATTCCTCCAGAAGGGATCCGCAATGAGCTAGGGGATCCGGTGCCTTGGGAAGCGTGTATCACGCTGAACAATCATTGGGGATACGCCGCAACGGATCGGCACTGGAAGCCAGCGGATATGGTGGTGCGGATGCTGGTAGAGTGCGTATCCAAAAACGGTAATCTGCTTCTGAATGTGGGTCCTGACCCAAAGGGACGTATTCCCAGGGCTTCGATTGAGATTCTTGAAACCCTTGGGCGCTGGATGGAGGATAATAGCGAAAGCATCTATCAATGCGGCAACGCGGGACTGGATAAGCCTGAATGGGGACGCTTCACCCGAAACGGCAACAAGATTTACGCTCATATATATGAACCCCAGACCGGAGGCATCTGTCTGCCTAATCTTGCTGGAAAAATAGAAAAGCTGCGGCTGCTCGCTGAGGGCAGTGAAATAAAAATCGCTGATTACTGGAATCTGGCGGAATACAAGCAACACGCTTTTTTCTTTCTTAATTCCCACAGTTTTGATAATTATCCGCTGCCTGATCCTATAGATACGGTAGTAGAAATCACGCTAACCCCCTAAACCTTTAGGGCGTTGGATAGTTTTTCTAACTATCCAACGCGGGCTTAGAGGATTTGCTCGTCTACCGGCATACCTCCCGGAACCATAGGCAGCACCTGTTCGTCTCTATCGATTAAAGCCTCAATTACCGCAGAGCGTCCCTGGGCAAGCTCTTGAGCCGCTTTATCCAAGGCGGTAATAAACGATGCTTCGTCTTTCGCCTGATACCCTGCAAGACCGTAGGCTTGAGCCAGCAGCACAAAATCCGGGGGACGGTCTATATCGGTTTCAGAGTAACGCTCTTCATAGAAAAACCGCTGCCATTGCCGAACCATACCGAGAACGCGATTATTGAAGATCACGACCAAAACAGGGATATGATAGGTATTCAAAGTCGCCATTTCAGCGCAGTTCATACGGAAACAGCCGTCGCCGGTAAACAGCACGACTGGTTTATCAGGATTGGCGATTTTCGCCCCTTCCGCGGCGCCAAGACCAAAGCCCATAGTACCCAGTCCGCCGGAAGAAAGAAAGGAACGTGGACGGGTAAAAGGATAAAACTGAGCGGTCCAGATTTGATGCTGCCCTACGTCGGTGACGGCAATAGCCTCTTCTCCAAGCCGTTTAGCCGTTTCCTCAAGGATAAACCGCGGGTGAAGCGCGGTATTGCGATGATGCGCTCTGGGAATACGTTCTTTCCATTGGTCTATTTCTCCATTCCATTCAGATTTGATCTGAGCCGGCAGTTGTTCCAAAACCTTTTGCAAGGTTTTCTGGATATCCCCGATTACCCAGGTTTCAGCCTGAATATTCTTGTTAATCTCTGCGGGGTCTATATCAAAATGAAGTATCTTTGCTTCTTTCGCAAAAGTATCAGGATGGCTGGTCACGCGATCCGAAAACCGCGCGCCGATTGCTACCAGTAAATCCGCTTTCTGTACAGCTTTATTCGACGCTACAGTCCCATGCATTCCGATAAGTCCGGTATGCAAAGGGTGGTTCTTAGGAATCGCCCCGATACCCATAAGGCTCAATGCCACCGGCGCATGAAGGCGTTCCGCTAATCGGCTCAACTCATTGGAAGCCTGTGAAATGATAACTCCTCCGCCGGCGTACAAGAGAGGACGTTTTGCAGCGCCGAGCATTGCCGCAGCCCGGGATATATCTTCGTCCCTAAAGGTAATCCGTTTGTTCCGTTCCGCAAGCCGTCTTGCCCGCTCTTTGGAGGCTGCGGAAGCCTGGGGAATTCCCAGAGCCGCCGTAATATCCTTGGGAATATCAATGAGAACCGGACCCGGACGGGCTGATTGGGCGACAATAAAGGCTTCCCGGACAACTTCGGTAAGTTCCTTTACATCTTTGACAATCCAATTATGTTTGACAATAGGCATTGTAATACCCGCAATATCCACTTCCTGAAAACTGTCCTTACCCAGCAGCGCAGTGCTGACATTTCCGGTAATAGCCACCAGAGGTACTGAATCCATAGCGGCTGTAGCAATACCGGTAACAAGATTGGTTGCCCCAGGTCCGGAGGTGGCCACGCATACCCCTACTTTACCGGTTGAACGGGCATAGCCGTCAGCGGCATGAGCCGCATGTTGCTCATGACTTACCAAAATATGTCTAATCCGGTCTTTATGCTTGAATAACTCATCATAAATAAACAAAACCGATCCGCCGGGATACCCGAAAACCGTGTCCACCCCCTGTTCAATGAGCGCTTCAATAAGGATACGAGCCCCTGTGTACTGCATACTAATCTCCTCATCCTCATTTATGGGACAGATTAGGGGTAATGTCAATGTCTCGGCAGGATTTCATTTTGTAATTACTCGGCAATACCGTTTCTTTCCGGCTCGAAGTATGAGTTCCCCTTCCGCTGAAAGCTGATCAGCTTTGATTACATACCCTATATCCGTAATTGCCTTGAGATTGTCGGTTTCTTCTAAACTGGAAATAAAAGCTCCCCCTTGCTGAACGAGCCGCCGACCTTCGCTCTTGCTTGGAACAAGCCCTGTATCAGTAAAAAGGTCTACCACGTTGTAGCCCGCTTCAAAAGCAGATCGTTCCAGCCCTGCTTGGGGCATTGCTGATTTATCTCCGCCGGAACCGCCGAAAGCGGCTCTGGCTCCCGCGAGGGCTTTATCCGCTTCTTCTTTACCATGAATTAATGCGGTAACTTCCCATGCAAGACGCTCCTTGGCTTCATTGGGATTTTTCCCGGGTCCGGTTAGGGACTCACATTCCTCGACAGACAAGAAGGTGAACATCAAGAGAAACCGCCGAAGGTCTGGATCCTGTACATTCCGCCAATACTGGAAAAAATCATACGGCGAGGTAATTGCGGGATCGAGAAATAAAGCGCCTTTTTCAGTCTTTCCCATTTTTTTGCCGTCTGCGGTAGTCACCAGCGGAAAGGTCATGCCGAAAACCTCAGCCCCTTCAATCCGCCGGATGAGTTCATGCCCCGCCAGGATGTTGCCCCATTGATCGTCTCCGCCGATCTGCAATCTGCACCCGTACCGCCGATACAGTTCAAGAAAATCATAGCTTTGCAGAAGCTGGTAGTTAAATTCGATAAATGAAAGTCCGGTTTCCATCCGCAGTTTGTAGGCTTCAAAACTCAGCATACGGTTGACTGAAAAATGGCTTCCAATCTCCCGAAGAAAATCTATGTAATTAAGATTTCCAAGCCAATCTTTGTTATTTACCCATCTCGCGCTGGTTCCGTCAAAACCGACAAACCGATCAAGCTGGGCTGTAATAGCCGCGGCGTTAGCGTCAAGACTTTCATAACTTAACATACGGCGCATCTCGGTTTTTCCCGAAGGGTCTCCAATCCGGGCGGTTCCGCCCCCTACAAGGGCGATGCCCTTATGTCCTGCGGCTCTCAGATGCCGATACGCAAAAAAAGGCACCATGTGACCTATGTGCAGACTCGGTCCTGTAGGATCGCAGCCTACATAAAACGCAACCGATCCTTCGTCCATTAACCGGGACAGTCCATCGGGGTCGCTGCACTGCTGAAAAAAACCTCTGGCTTTAAGATTTTCAAGAACTGGATTCATACTATCACCTAAGCAACTGATTAAGCAGAGGCAAAAGCTGTTCCTGCCAAGCGCTTGATTTTAAGACATGCGCCTTAATTCCTAACTCATTCAATATATGTTCCATTTTTGGGTCTTGGACTGCGGTAAGGATAATAATTGGGACAACATAGGGACATCCTACAATTCTTTTGATAAAATCTACGCCTTCTATATCTGCAAAAGCCAAACCGGTAATGAGCAGGGACACATCTCCCTTGTTAATAGCCTCAATTACCTCTGTACCGGTACTGTAACTTTCCACTTCCAAGGCTTGTTCATTCAGAAAGATTTTCACCTGCTTTCTAAAAAATTCGCTGTTGTCTGCATGGATAATTTTTCTCATATATAAACTCCTCTAATAACTAAGAAATCGATTGAGCATTGGTATAAGCTGCTCTTTCCAGGCTCCTGATTTCAAAACACGTCCTTTGATCCCTAAGTCATACAGCCGTTCTTCTAACTCTTGATCTTGGGTTGACGTAATTGCGATAATCGGAAGCTCTGGAACGTATTCCAAGGCTTTTTGAATAAACACCTCGCCATCCATATCTGAAAAAGATAATCCGGTAAGCACCAGCGAAACCTGACCGCAGCAGATAAGGTCAAGCGCGTCTCCTCCCTGACTATAATTTTCTATCAGAAATCCCCGTTCGGTTAGGAAATTTTTTACTACTTTCCTGAAGAAAGCGCTGTTATCTACATGGATTATCTTTTGCATCGGTAAAAATCCTCCTTACTTCATAACACTCCTCATGTTCAATCCCCTCTCTATCCACTGAGGAATAAAACTTAATACCAAGGCAAAAGGAATCACCAATGCCTGGGTTACTTGATTTTGCTGGTAAAAACCAGGGAACAATGTAATTACTATAGAAAGAATACACCCAAAAAGAACATAAGTCCAGAGCGATTTCAGCAGTTGTTCCGCAAAAAAACGCTTTTTCTTTATTTTGGTTCCTGCGAAACATATCCCCAGCGGCACGATTGCGAGGAGCAGGGGGTTTATATAGAGAATATTGCTGTTGCGGTAGGTATAATCATGGTTGGTAAAAAAAGTCATAAAAAAGAGAATCGAGCCGGCAATCCCGAAAAAGCCTCCTAAGAGGCTTTGAGTTACCCCGGAAAACACACGGTAAAACTTAGGGCGCTTCTTCTTTTGAGCTATGCCTATTCCCAAGACAACCGCGATCCCAAGACCTACCCCCAATGACCGGCGCCATTGCCTGGGGGGAGTCTCCAGCACTGGAGGGCGTCCTTGGGCTTTGTTGAGGGTTTCTATACGCTTAACCAGGGCGCGTTCCTGCCCGGACGGGTCTTGATAGGTAAAATCCTGTATCCTGGCGGCGATTTCAGAAGGCAGAAACATCTCCTGCCAAACCGTGATCGGCGTGTCAATGACCTGTCCCATCAAAAAGTTGAGAATCCAGTCCATAAATGGAGAAAACCAGGTATGCCGGCGAACATGCTGGCGCAGGGTATAACGCCCCGGAGCTTCGCCGAATCGTTCCTTAAACTGTCCGTCTACCGCAAAATCAATAAGATCCCGAATTCGGGTAGCGCAGTTATCCTTAAAATGATGATAATAATAGTCGCGGTTCTCAGGAAGCGTATTTTTTTCAGCGAACTGCCGGAGTTCTTCACGCTTTTCCGGTGCAATATCAAGGGTATAGACAGTTATATCTCGATTGGTCTTGCTATAAATAGCGTAATTCCGTTCCGCCGGAGATACGCCGCAACTGTAGAGGAGCCGTCCCATAGCGAAATTAGTAAAAAAATGCTCGTTTTCAAATGAAAAAATCCCGTAATCATAGAATCCCGCTTTGCCGACTGCTTCGTCTTCAATCACCAGCGCGATATGTCCCCACCAAAAATACAGTTCATCTCCTGGACCAATAAGCGCTATCTTGAGCGTAAGCCGCTCTCCCCGGTTTTTGAGCGCTTCCGCCCCGTCCTGTTGAGCCCCAAGATGGGGTATCAGCCCGAACAGCACAATTCCCAAGATATACAAACGGATAGGATAGTTCATTAGTGCATTATACCGGGCTTCAGCGGATAATGCCTAGTAGGTCTGCGGTAAAAGCCGCAGCTTCCATAAAGGCTTCCTGCTATGTGCCCAAGCGCTATCGAAGCGCGGCGCGGCGCGGCTCGAAGGACGCCTGCATCCATACGCCTGCGAATCATACCAAACGCATATACTTGACCATACCATTGGTTTTGCCGTATATTATAAAAAAGCGAATTCAGGAGTAATTTTGCGGAAATCACACGCCTATCCCTTGGGTACGCTCACTGAAGCGGAAAGCCCAGAGGAAGAAACCGGACAGCCGGAACAGATCTCAAAATGCTGGCAGGGATACGCCGGTATTCTCAAGTCATTATTACCCCATAGCTCGTTGTTGTGTGTTGTTTGTTGTTTGTTGTTTGTTGTTTGTTGTTTAATTATACCAAACAGTCTAGCCTAAGTCAATCCTTCTTATTTTTCGCGTTGTTTTTTCTCTGTTTTTCCTGCTGCTGACAGGACCAGCCTTCGCCGCGGTCCCACCTTTGGCGGGGGATTTTCGCGCTGGGGCGGTTGGCAGCAAGACGGGTGTTTTAACTTGATCTCCTTAAGTGGAGCGCCCGGTTTTTTTGTAAAAATCCTGCCGTTGGCAGATATAGATTTTTGGAACCTGCGGCGGACAGTATTCCGTTCCAATCCAATCAAAGCCAACCGGGTGAAAACCCTGTTGGACTCGCTCTTTTTTTTATTTTTTTTACGGAGGTCATCATTATGACAAAACAATCACGTTTTACCGAGTATTTTTCGGTAAAAAACCTTGTCCTAAGCGGCAGAGCCTTGAAAAAGGCGCTTTCTCTCGGCGCGCTCGCTTTGATATCAATCATGGCGGGAACCGGACTGCTGTACGGACAGACCACCGGGCCAGACCTGCCTGATCCAAACTTGCCCACCGGCATCACGCCCCCAACAATCCCACTCCCAGCCGCGCCCACGGACATGCCCGAGTTGAAGGGCGGGGCACTTGGACTGCAAAGAAGCCCTAGATCAGTGGTGAAAGCGTCAAGCTACCGGTTCAGCACGGACATTGACAACTATCTGGGGGTTACGGATTGGCAGGAAGTCGAGTTCGACAAGATGTTTATCTTTCTGGGCGGAGCTGCCTCGGCAAGTAACGGCGAAGTTCAAGGCGGGTTTGCCACCAAAATCGGCGCGAACCATTTGGGGATCTATTATTCAGGAAATATCGCCAGCGGAGAGGGGTTTAACAATGACGGCGACCCTGAACAATCATACTCAAAAGGCGTTTGGAAAAACAACCTGGGTATTCTCTTTGGAAGCGAGAGTATCGGCGGCATCCGGTTTGACCTCCTGTTTAATCCCACCTACAGAGACGGGAAAATCGGAAATCAAGGCACATTCACTTCAGGCGATGGACAGGTCGTCACGAGCTTCCAGTGGGGAAAATCCTTCGGGGACCTGACGCCGAAAGCAAGCATCGGCTTACAATGGCCGGAGCATATATTGGTTGAACCTGATTCTGGGGAAAAAATGGAATGGTGGGACGAGGCGAAGCTGGGGATTAAACTGGAAATCGGGTACAAGGCGTTCAGTGCGGACTATCAACTGACCGTTGATTTCGGCGAGACCGGCAGTCTGGGAAGCGCGGAATATACCCATACCGGTTACATGCATAACAACCTTAACCTGTATTACGGCATTACCGGCAAGGTGGATGACAAGCTCACCATTAAACTCCGGCCCCAGCTCAATTTCCAGTTATACAGCCATGACGGGAAGTCCGAATTTAACGGCACCAGCATCAAGGAAGGCGGACTTATCCAGTTTAAGTTTGCCCCGATAGTGCAAGTAGGCGCCCAGTACGCCTTCAAAGAAACGATGAACCTCTATGCGGGCATCAGCGCCACGCTGTTTAACGTTGATGCCCGGGGGGCAAGCGATATGCCCAACGGCGGGAATAATCCTTCCGAATCACACGTCGCGGCATTAACAGAATTCGGCGGCAGTCTGGGAGTACAGCTCAACCCTTCCAAAGCGCTCTCGGTTGAACTGAGTTTAGACGGCTTCTTTGATGTAACTAACGGGGAGTGGCATCTGGACTTTAGCAATCTCGGCGGCGGTTTAGCGGTGATTTTCAAACCAGGTGCCGCCGGGCATAAGCTACCCCGCTGACCAGATGGGGCTTGTCCTTGGACTGGGTGTGGGGGTTCACCGCCGTAATCCGGTGTACTCCCACCCGCAGGCTCTCCCTCGGTTTCGGGTCGAAGGTCCGGCGCTGGGTGTCGGGTGGGTCTGGTATCGTGCAGAGGCAGTCCCATCTGCTCTTTGTCTTCGTCTGTAACCCCTGGGTTGCGGGCGATATAGCCCTGTATGTAGGTCCGTAATGTCCGGACTAGTGCGTCCTTGGCTCGTTCTTGGTCAGAGTGTCTACCATGCCGTGGTTGGGCTGCTGAAACACTGCCAGCGCCGCGTCAAAGGCGTTAATATCCGCCTCCAACATGGTTTGGGGGATGGGGACTCCCCACCGGGCATAGTTTGCCAGAGCGTAGGCATAGAGGGTCTTGGCAAAGGACAGCAGAACCCTGTCGTTCCGAGGGATGTAGTCATGATTTTCCGGCATAATAAACTCCTTGATTTATTGCGATTGTTCCCCCAGCCTTCGGTGGAATGTTCCCAGTTTTTGGAAAGCTATTTTTTTGAGGAATTACTACAGAATTTAGCTTAAAAAGTGATAATTTCCCTGCCGGGTGCTTGACAAAGTTTAGATAATATATATAAGTTGTATGTTGCGTTATACGTCTCATGGATTATTTATAGTAGCTAGTAGTTTTATTTTTTGCAAGCCCTTTTTTAAAAAAAATAAAAAAAATAAAAATCCGTAGAGTTTTTTGCGCCTTATATCCCCAGACCTAAAGGCAGGGGCTTTACGGCACATTCAGTAATATCGTAGTATTAGGGTATGCATAACTCCAAAACACCGGAAAATAATCTTCCGAGAGCCGTATCTCGGGGAGTGGCTGCGTATCAGCAGACCCTGA